>NZ_JAHZPT010000016.1:0-37582 GCF_019929545.1 Streptococcus mitis | reverse complement strand
ATGTGCCAACTAAATGAGACACATACAGTTGATTTTTTCTTTTGTGATAAGAGTGGAGTTTTTAGAGGTGCCCTTAAAAAATAAGAAAAAATTTAAGCACATTGCTTGTGTAAACTTCTTAATTAATATATAATTAAGAGTAAAAATTTTTTGAAAGGAAATTATGAAAATGTTAAAAGATCTTAAAGCATTTTTGCTTCGTGGTAATGTTGTTGACCTTGCTGTCGGTGTGATCATTGCCTCTGCTTTTGGTGCAATCGTTACTTCACTTGTTAACGATATCATCACTCCACTTATTTTGAATCCAGCCTTGGAAGCTGCGAAAGTACAAAACATCGCTGAGCTTGCTTGGAATGGTGTTACATATGGTAAATTCTTGAGTGCGGTTATCAACTTCCTAGTTATCGGTACTGTTCTCTTCTTTGTAATCAAAGGTATTGAAAAAGCTCAAAGTCTTACTAAGAAAGAAGCTGCTGAGGAAGCTCCAGCTGGTCCAACTGAGTTGGAAGTACTTCAAGAAATCAAAGCCCTTCTTGAGAAAAAATAATCGATTAAAAGGATCTAGCGCAAAGCTAAATCCTTTTTTCTTTACTCTTTCGGTAACTTGCCTGCTTTCTCAAGCATTTTCTTGATAAGATATGGCATCTTAACATTTTCCCGACCTTTTTTCTCAATCAGTTTTTTCACAAATTCTGGCATTTGTAAATCTTCAGATTCAGCCAAAATATTTTTAGTCTCATCTGAAGGAACTAACTCATCAAAGGTTTCTTCTTCTGGGAGAAATTCCTTAAATTCTTGATGTTCATTGGCTCTGACTGTATTGACCAAGGCATCAATCAAACGAGAATCTGTATTTGGCATTGGTGGACGATGATAGTTCACCCCAAATTCCTGACACAAGTCATAACATTCCACATCGTTGTCAAACAAGACTTCAATATGCTCGCTGATGAAGCTGATAGGAACAAAAATATAATGGTCTGGATGTTCTTTCTGCTCTCTAAGATACTCCAAGACATCTGGCTTAATCCATGGAATCCCAATATCACTTTCACTTTGCCAAGTGTTAGTATATTGCTCAGAACTCAAACCTAGTTTTTCAGCGACTAGCTTGCTATTTTCAAAAATTTGATCGATATAAGGATCACCAAAATCCAAGGCAAAAATGGGGACACTGTGAGCTGAAAAGATGACTTTAAAGCTATCCTGCTTTACTTCTTCTTTTAAAATTTTAGCAATTTCATCTGCCCAATAGTTTAAGAGCGCTTCTTCTTGATACCAATCCTTAATAACTAAAAATTGAATTTGCTTGCTTTCTAAAAATTTCTCGTATCCCATGACAGAGTAAAAAGAATAATGAGGCTCCAAAATCAAGCAAATACACTGCTCGATTCCGTCTGCTTCCATCTGACTTATCACATCTGGAATAAAGGGTCTAGAAAACTTATTAGCAAAATAAACACTATACTCATTCCCCAGCCTAGCTTCTACCAAAGCAACCTCTTCTCGGGTAATTTTTTGCAGAGGTGTGCCTCCAATAAGTACATAATTATCATAGAGTGTTTGAATCTCGTGGTCTTGAGGTCTCACTCCGCGACGAATATTTGTGAAAAAATCAGCTACACCTTCAAAGGTAATCTCTTCTGGCGAACCAAAGGTCATCATTAAAATTGCTTTTTTCATAACTGCTTCCTTGTGATATTTTTATCAAATTTATTTTATCATGAATCCACTGATAAGTAAACGCCAACATAGCGAATTTCCCTAACTTCTGTCTTTTGTTTTTCTCTTCTTTCTATGATACAATGGAAAAAATGAATTCAAAAGGAGTTTTTTATGACTTATCCCAATCTCTTGGACCGTTTCTTAACCTATGTTAAGGTCAACACGCGCTCTGATGAACACTCTACTACTACTCCAAGTACACAGAGTCAGGTTGACTTTGCGACAAATGTCCTAATTCCTGAAATGAAACGTGTTGGATTACAAAATGTTTATTATCTACCAAATGGTTTTGCTATTGGAACTTTGCCAGCCAACGATCCGTCTTTAACACGAAAAATTGGCTTCATCTCTCACATGGATACTGCTGATTTTAATGCCGAAGGAGTTAATCCTCAGGTGATTGAAAACTACGATGGTGGTTTGATTGAACTTGGAAATTCTGGTTTCAAACTCGATCCAGCTGACTTTAAGAGTCTTGAGAAATATCCAGGACAAACACTCATCACAACAGATGGAACAACCTTACTAGGAGCTGATGACAAGTCAGGTATTGCTGAAATTATGACAGCTATTGAATATCTGACTACTCATCCTGAAATCAAACACTGTGAGATTCGTGTTGGTTTTGGTCCAGATGAGGAAATCGGTGTTGGTGCTAATAAATTTGATGCAGAAGATTTTGATGTTGACTTTGCCTACACAGTTGATGGTGGTCCATTAGGTGAGCTTCAGTACGAGACCTTCTCAGCAGCTGGGGCTGAATTGCATTTCCAAGGACGCAATGTCCACCCTGGTACTGCCAAAGGTCAGATGGTTAATGCTCTTCAGCTAGCAATTGATTTTCATAATCAACTTCCAGAGAATGACCGACCTGAGTTAACGGATGGTTACCAAGGTTTCTATCATCTTATGGATGTGACAGGTAGTGTCGAGGAAGCGCGTGCTAGCTACATCATTCGTGATTTTGAAAAAGATACCTTTGAAGCGCGTAAAGCAGCCATGCAGTCTATCGCTGATAAAATGAATCAAGAACTTGGTAGCGACCGTGTCACACTAAACTTGACAGACCAGTACTACAATATGAAAGAAGTTATTGAAAAAGATATGACTCCAATTACCATTGCTAAGGCCGTTATGGAAGATTTAGGTATCACGCCTATTATTGAACCAATTCGCGGCGGGACAGACGGCTCTAAGATTTCCTTTATGGGAATCCCAACCCCTAATATCTTTGCTGGTGGCGAAAATATGCACGGACGTTTTGAATACGTTAGCCTTCAGACTATGGAACGTGCAGTTGATACCATCATTGGTATCGTAGCTTATAAAGACTAAAAAGACGAGGTAGCTCAGCTACTTCGCCTTTCTTTTTATTCTGCTGGTTTTTCTTGATTTCCAGTACTTGTTGTAGATTCTGTTGTTTCCTTTTCTGAAGATGATTCAGCAGGTTTAGAATCTGTTGTGTTGCTTGGTTTGTTTTCGTCACTTGCAGTTTCACTATTTGATTCTGCAGCTACGTTTGGTTGGTTCTCAGCACTGGTCTTATCACCATTTGCTTCGGCATTTGTTGCTGGAGTTGCTTCTTCACTCGCACTTGATTTTGACTTGATTTCTTGATTCAAGACTAGAATAGCTTTTGTCAATTCAAGTAAAGCAGCTTTATCCTTACTCTTAGCAGAAAGTTGATCTAGTAATGCATCCACCTTATCAAAGTCGGCATCAGAACCCTTATTGTTTTCTAAGTAAGCGTGAAGCGACATGAGAATATCGTAAAGTTTTTGATAGAGTACTAGTGTCTGAGGGTCTTGCTCAGCATTTTCCTTTTCTTGTTGAAGGGCGCTAGCGATACGAGTCAAGATATCTTTCACCTGACTATTTACTTCATCCAAATCTGCATCAGCCTTGTTTGTGGCAGCTTTGAGATTTTCTACTTCTTCTGCTAAGGATTGTCTGATTCCTTCTTCTTGGATTTGCTCTAAGAGTTGAGTTGCCTTGCTCAAGAGATTTTCTACTTGTTCCTTGCTAACATGATTGACATGCTCTTCAGGCATAAAGTCTCCGTACAATTCTTTCAAGAAGCCATAAATAGCTGTCTTGGCAGTTTGATTATCTACTTTTTCAGTATCTAGAACAGTCTGAGTCGATTTAGCAGTAGTTGGTTGAGCTTTCAAAGCTTCTTCCACTTCTTGTTTTGCTTGATAGATGCTTGGGAATAATTTGTTCAATTCTGCTGCCTTAAGGAAGGATTGAGATTGATACAAGGTCCAAGTCAACTGAGCTACTTTGATTCGAAGTTCATCACTCAAACGACCGTCATTTACGTGTTCGTAGAAATACTTGATATATTCTACAGTTGTAACACCTGTCCGGTCATTAAAGTCTTGAAGAGCTTGCAGTTGTGATTCAACCGATGCTAAACCAGCCTCATCTTTAGCCAACTTAGCTTCTTGGAGTCGAACGAGAAGGTCTTTCTTAGGAAGTCCATAAGTGTCCGTATCCAGAGTATTGATTTTATCAATCAAGGCCTGATATTTCTTATCTAAAGCACTTGTTTCAACAGGTTTAATACTTTCATCAATATGGATATATTGCTTATCAAAGAGATCAAGGGTTGCAAGATAACCTGCTGTAGAGTTAGTTGCCAGTTTCTTCATGTTTTCAGTAAACTGACCTAAGGCTAACTCAATCTGTCTTTGTTCAATAGGCTTGTCTTTGTAGATACTTCTGCTATCAGCTAGAAGTTGATCTACTTTTTCCAAGACTGCCTTCTCATCAAAAGCTCCAGGTTGATAATTGGATTGTAGGGCTGGAATCTTGTTTTTCAAAGCAACCTCATAGCCCTTCGTTTGAACCTTGATGTAGTGATTGTGGTCGCCATGAGGAATCACAAAACTACCATTTTCTACCTGTAAGCTATACGGAGACACGCCATCTCTCAAAGCAGTCGTATAGAGTTCGTTTAGGAAATCAAGTTCTGGATTGCCAGTTTGGAGTGGCAAACGAACATGTTCCTTACGAACAGCATATGGGTGGATATGAGTTGGATCGTAGGCTTGGTCTGGATTTCCAAAAACAAAGAATCCGTTTGAAATTCTAATCGCTTCAAGTGGAACGCCGTATGTCTTCGAAATATAAGCAATCTTTTCTTCATCGCTAGCATCTCTTGAGAAAGACTCTACCGTTTTAGCAAGAGGTTTTACAGGCTCTGCATCATGATGTGTTTTCAAATGATCCTGAGCTGCCTTGACTTGATCAGCTGTCAAATTCTTCTTGAAGAAGTAATGATTATGGTCTCCGTGACTCATGACAAAACCTTGCTCATCCTCACTGATGACACGATTAGCATCAAAACCGTGATCATGGTCTTCATCATGATGGTGTCCATGATGATCTTCATCGTGATCGTCATCATGAGCTGGATTTGGTGTTGCTGTATTTGCCCCTTTCAAGTGGTCTTGTGCGGCCTTGATTTGATCAGCAGTCAAAGCCTTCTTGAAGAAGTAATGATTGTGGTCACCGTGACTCATGATAAATCCTTGCTCATCCTCCGCAATAATACGATTAGCATCAAAGCCGTGATCATGGTCATCATCATGATGGTGTCCATGATGATCTTCATCGTGATCGTCATCATGAGCTGGATTTGGTGTTGCTGTATTTGCCCCTTTCAAGTGGTCTTGTGCGGCCTTGATTTGATCAGCAGTCAAATCCTTCTTGAAGAAGTAATGATTATGGTCGCCGTGACTCATGATAAATCCTGAGTCATCTTCAGCAATAATACGATTGGCATCAAAGCCGTGCCCATCTTCTTCATGTTCCTCATGTGAAGTTCCTGGATTGATTGGAAGAGATGGCGAAGGTGTTGTTAGACCATTATTTGGAAGAGTCGGTTGACCAATTTGATTCGACTTAGGAATGTAATGGAAATGATCACCATGTCTTACAATATAAGCTGTGGCTGTTTCTTCAACGATATCTTTTGGATTAAAGATATAACCATCAGATGTTGAAGAAATTTCCTTATTTAACGTTGAAGAAGCATTATTCAATATAGATGGATTACTTGGAATATTTCCTAGACTAGACGCTACTTCATGAGGTTTTTCATTTGTAGAAACTGTCGAACCAGTTCCACCGATAGGCACCATTCTAGCAATCTTTTCTTCTAAAGGAGATAGCTTGCTGTAAGGAATAAAGTGATAATGGTCACCATGCGGAATCGCAACTCCATTTGGTGTCCGACTGATAATCTTAGCAGGGTCAAAGACCAGACCATCTGATTCACTGTAACGTTTGTCGCTAGGTGAATCGTAGAGTTCTTTCAATAAACTTTGGAGATTTTCAACTTTGCTTTCTGGCTTGCTAGTTGAGCCTTGTGCCACAGATTGCGTGTTATTGTCACTAACTGCTGAAGAATAGCTTAGCTGACTTGGTTGCGTATTTTTGCCAGCTAAATGAGCTTTTGCTGCTGCTAATTCACTAGCAGACAAATCACTTTTTGGAATATAGTGGTAGTGACCTCCGTGAGGAACTATATAAGCATCACCAGTATCTTCAATAATATCAGCTGGATTAAAGACATAACCATCATCTGTCGTATAGCGTCCCTGAGACCTTGCTACAGCAACATCAGAGCTGACCTTCTCATTATCTTTGACGTGTTCTTGTTTTTGACGATTGATTTCATCCTTAGTTCGAACATTATCAGCATGAGCTACATCTTTCAGATAGACATAATATTTTCCATCAACCTTAATGATATAACCACCCTTGACCTCATTAACAATATCAGCGTCTTTAAGTTGATAATTAGCATCCTTCATCAGAAGTTCTTCACTGAAAATCGCATCATAAGGAACTTTCCCATTATAGTAATGATAGTGGTCACCATGTGAAGTCACATAGCCCTGATCTGTAATTTTGATGACAATTTGCTCAGCCTGAATTCCTTCTTTTTGACTGACCTGATCTGGTGTCAAGTTTTCAGTTTTCTGACTTGACTGACTGCCATCCACATAAGAGACACGATTATTGTCCTTATTTTCCTGCGAGCGATGCTGGTTCAGTGCATAGGCGCAAAGACTCAAGGATACGATAACAGCTGATCCGGCTGCAATATACTTTTTACTGAATTTCATAAATCCCTCATTTCAATAAATGATGAAGCTTTTCTTAACTTCTTTTTCTCGGTTAAACAGTTTTTCTAAACTGGTTATTTAACCAATTAATTAACCAGTAAATAGTTTACCTTTTTTAAGTTTATCTGTCAAGATTTTTATGTCATTTTAAAAAAATAAAAGCCAGTATTGCTACTGACTCTTACATCATATTGATTTAATAGGATAAACTTATGCTTCTGGTTTCGTCGTAACTGACTCACTACCTTTTAACAAAGCAAGTAGTTTCTCTGCTTCTGCCATGATGCCATTATTATCCATGGTTTGAAGACTCAGATTATTTCGTAAACCAGATAGGCTCTCTGTCACATTGTCTTTCAAACTAGCATCCGTTACTTTAGCAAGTAGAGCTTCTACTTCTTTGAGTTTGGCTTCTACTTTTTCGGTTTCTACTTGAGGTACTTCAGCTTCGTCTGTTGTATCTTTAGATACTTCTTCTGTCTCGTCTTCATCAGTGCTCGGTTTATAAAGATTATCTACTGAAGGGGTTGAACCTGTATGATTTTCTTTTTCATTGAATTCAGGACGAGTTGACTCGTCTGATTCATGACGATCTTCCTTATCTTCATCAGATTTACTGTCTTGGTCTGCCTTATTTTTACGAACATGGTCGCTGGCATTTCCCCAACCATTATCTGAGTGAGGACGTTCTTCAGGATGTTCAACGTAATATTTTACAGTCGCAAAGAGATCCTCCAGGCTATAACCCTTAGGTGCTTCATAGAGTCCTTCATCAAACCAACCAAATTTAATGTTATGGTAATGGTCGTAATGAGGTATAATTAAGCTACCATTTTTTACTTCAACAGTATGTTGTAGATTGTAAGGAATATGATCAAGTGGGACCTTCTTAGCTGCTTTCACTTTATTATAAATTGCTTCTACTCCTTTAACCTCAGTATTTCCTGAACCCTGATTCTCTGTTGAAGGAGGTGTCAAACCTTTCTCTTTAGCATAAGCCTGGGCTGCTACTCTTTCAGCTTCAGACAAGCTCTCTTTCTTAATCCAATGACTATGGGTCATATGCGGAGTTACATAAGCATCTCCCTCATCACTGGTAATATCACGAATGTCAAAGATATACCCATCTTCTGTTGTATACTTACCTGCTAATTTCGCTAATTTAATTTCAACATCTGTATAAGCAATTTGAGCATTTGGTTTTCCGAGACGTTCTGGATGGGTAATTGGTGCTAAGAATGACAATAAATCATCTACCAATTTTCCTTTATTAGAAGATTCATCATTCAAGCGTTCTGCTAATTTGTCTAAGGCTTGGAAATCAGAAGTACGACCCTTATTTTCAGACAAGGCTTTATGAGCCTCGGCCAATAAATTATATGCTTTATCATAAAATTCTTGGTCACGAGGAGCGACATTTTCTTTCTTCGCAACTAGCGCATGTGTTTCTTGAGTTTTCTTAGACAAGAGATTTTCAATAGTATCAATCTTATCCTTAGCCAAGTCTTTAGCTAGAACATAACGACTGACTCCCTTATCCTCGAAAATATAACCGTCGCCAACTTTTCTAACAACCTGGTTGACATCAAGTTCAGTCGGTTTATTTTCCGCTGGCGCTTGAGCTTTGGTAGTAGGCGCTGGCTTCAGTGGAGTAACGCTTGGCAAAACACTGCCATTTTGTCCCTTGACAGCTATCATACGAGCCAATTTTTCTTCCAAAGGTGACATTTGTGAATAAGGGATAAAGTGATAATGGTCTCCGTGAGGCACTGCAACACCATTAGCTGTACGTTTGATGATTTGTGCCGGATCAAAGACTAGTCCATCCGATTCCACATGGCGTTCTGACAAAGGTTTGGCATACAATTCACTTAAAAGTGTTGAGATATCTTCCCCTTGATTTTGATGATATGTTGGGGTGACAGTCAGGTTTGGAGTCTCTGTCAAACTTGGTTGGGCTGGTTTAGCATTATCACTACTTGGTTTACTTGAGCTTGTAGAAGAATGAGAACCCTGTTTACCATTCCAATAAGCTTGGGCTGCAGCCAATTCTCCTGCTGACAAATCACTCTTAGGTATATAGTGAAAATGATTGCCGTGCGGTACAACAAAAGCGTCACCTGTATCTTCAATCACATCTGTCGGACTAAAGACATATCCATCATCCGTTGTATAGGCACCTCCAGTTCCTCGATTCGGTGCCTGCGTATTGAGATTAAAGTTTGGTTTAATGGTTGAACTTGGTGTTGAACTTGGTTTCTCAGAACTGCTTTGTTTCGGATTATCAGTATGACTTTGAATTGGCTGACCTCCAATTGGCAGATTTCGAGCCAATTTTTCTTCCAAAGCAGACATTTGTGAATAAGGAATGAAATGGAAGTGATCCCCGTGAGGAACCGCCACACCATTTGCTGTACGTTTTGTAATCTGTGCTGGGTCAAATACTAATCCATCAGACTCCACATGACGTTGGCTAAGTGGCAAAGCGTACAATTCTTGAAGGAGACTAGCTAAATTCTCACTTGGGCTCTCCAGAGCTGTAGCAGAATCTTGAGGAGCCTCAGATTGACTCATTCTCACACTAGATCTTGTTTCAGCTCTGCTTGAACGATATTCAACCGTACTTAATTGGCCACCTTTTCCAGATAAGAAGGCTTGGGCAGCAGCTAATTCACTGGCAGACAAATCACTCTTCGGAATATAGTGGAAGTGATTGCCATGAGGAACGATATAGGCATCACCCGTGTCCTCAATGATATCAGATGCATTAAAGATATACCCATCATCCGTTGTGTAGCGTCCTTGGGCTCTGGCTGCAACAACTGCCTGATCGTTAGAACTGTCTCCATGATTACTACTATGTTCCTGCTTCTGACGTTTAATCTCTTCTTTTGTCCGAATATTGTCCGCATGGGCGGCATCCTTGAGGTAAACATAGTATTTCCCGTCTACCTTAATCACATAGCCACCCTTGATTTCATTGACAATGTCTGAATCCTTCAACTGATAATTCGGATCTTTCATCAGCAGTTCTTCACTGATGATAGCGTCAAAAGGAACCTTGCCATTATAGTAATGATAATGATCTCCATGAGAGGTCACATAACCTTGATCCGTAATCTTGATAACAATTTGTTCGGCGTTGATTCCCTCTCTCTTACTGACTTCATCTGGTGTCAAGTTCTCTGCTTTTTGACCAGCCTGATCACCATCTATATAAGCTACTCGATTAGAATCTTTCTTAACTTGACCAGCTTGGTAACGACCAAGTTCATAGGAACAAACACTTAGTGCAAGAACTGCCACTGAACTCGCTACATATTTTTTATTGATTTTCATTTTTGCCTCACTTTAATTCTTCAGCTAATACACTCATATTTTCTTCAAGATTTTCTAAATAGGTCTTGTCATTTTGTGGATCTGCCTCTAAAGGATTCAGAGTTTTAAGACCCACACCCGTTGATTTGACAAGAGTTTCAGCTACTTTTGAAGAAGCATTACTTTCTGTAAAAATCGTCTTAACCTTATAGGTCTTAACAAATTCCTGAATTTCTGTTAGTTGTCTTGGACTTGGTTCTTGTTCAGGAGAGATACCTGCAATACCAAGCTGATTAAGTCCAAATCGTTTAGCAAGATAAGAAAAGGCTGTATGTTGTGTTACAAATGTCTTCTGACTCGCTTTTTCAAATTTAGGCTGGAATTTCTGAGTTAATTCTTGAGCTTTTTTGATAAAGGCTTGCGCATTTTTTTGATAAGTTTCTTTGTGTTCACTATCAACTTCTGAAAGTTTATCAGCGATAATCTGAGCTTCTTCGCCAGCTTTTTCAGGATCTAACCATGTGTGAGGATCATAAAGCGTTTTTTCATCAACTCCATCACCTGCTTCCACATCTTCTAGCCCTGGGACGCGGTCTAAGGTCATTCCTTCAGAAGCCTCTAAAACCTTAACTTTGGATTTTTTTAGATTGGGATCCAGACTTCCTGCCCAAGATTCGAGCGTATGCGAATGGTAAACAAAGACATCTGCATCATAGATGGCTGCAATATCATTTGCAGAAGGTTCAAAGGAGTGAATTCCGCTACTTGACTGAATCATTCGAACATCATTCAAGTCACCAGATACTTCCTTAACCATAGCATAGATAGGATAAAAACTAGTTACAATTTTCATCCCTTTCCCTGTCTGACTTTCCTTCTGCCCACAAGCACCTATACACAAAAGAAAGATACTTAACAATACTAAAAATAAACTTTTTTTCTTCATAGATAACTCCTTAACTATTTAATTAACTGGTAAACATTCTACTCCTAAAAATTTAATCTGTCAAGCTATTTTTAGAAAAAAATTGAAATTTCTTTCACATATAAAAATCTGCTGAGTTTCAATAACTCAACAGATTCTCACTTTATATACTCAATGAAAATCAAAGAGCAAATTAGGAAGCTAGCCGTAGGTTGCTCAAAACACTGTTTTGAGGTTGTAGATAAGACTGACGAAGTCAGTCACATATATACGGCAAGGCGAAGCTGACGTGGTTTGAAGAGATTTTCTAAGAGTATTATTCTTCTATGGTAGAATGCTTACAGCCATAAGTAAAGTAAATGATACTTCCTACTAACAATGCAACTAGGAAAGCAATCCAAGTTTCCATATTATACTGCAACATAAAGGATAGACAAATGATGATTGATAAAATTGGTAATAAGGGTACCAGTGGTGTTTTAAATTCTCCTGCTTTGGGCATTCCTTTTTCTTTCCGTAAGCGAATCAGACCATAAGCCAGCATGATCAAGTAGGCCAAGGTACAAATATTTAAGAAGGCTGCGATACTAGCAAGAGGGAACATTCCTGCTGCTACTGCTGAAGCTAGACCTGTCAAGATAGTAGCATTTTTGGGTACCTTGCTTGTTTTGGTCAGTTCTTTAAAGGTAGCAGGCATCAAGCCGTCACGCGCTAAACTGTAAATCATACGCGAGAGGGCATAGGTCATCGAGATACAAACCGTAATCAAGGTCAAGATAGCCACTAATGACACATAATTAGCTGCCCAACTAATCCCAACGCTACGAAGGGCAAAGGCAACGGCATCGTCGACATTTAGATGACTATAGTGAACCACACCAGTCAAAACAAGAGTCACCAAGGCATAAAGAATGGTTACGATAGAAAGCGATAAGACAATCCCTCTAGGAATATTTTTTTGAGGAGTCTTGACTTCATCTACAGCCATAGAGATGGATTCAAAGCCCAAAAAACCAAAGAACATCAAGGACGCACCAGCCATAATACCAGTACTGGCACCATAGATTTGTCCAAAACCATAAGGAGCAAAATTGCTCCAATTATCAAGTTTAATATGCCAAATTCCTACTAAAACAAAGAGAGCTAAAGCGGAAAATTTCAAAATCACTAGAATAGAATTAAAGCGTAAGGCTGCCTTGGCATTTAGTAAAACAAGCGAAGTAACTAGAACCAAGACAAGAATAGGAAATAAATCAACAAATGTCCCTGCTTGAGGATTAAAGGTACCATTTAAAGCCTGAGGAAGGGCTATCCCGTATTGAGAGAGCAACCCTTTAAAATAAGCTGCCCACCCCGAAGCCACACCTGATATGGCTGTCATGAACTCCATCATGGTTAACCAACCTGCCAACCAGGCTGGGAATTCTCCTAAAATAGCATAGAGATAACTGTAGGCACCACCTGTAGCAGGTACTCGTGAAGCAAATTCTGCAAAAAAGAGAGCTGATAATCCCACACATAAGGCAGAAATGACAATTGAAATCACTAGGGCTGGACCAGCAAGTGTTGCAGCTGCAGTACCAGTAATTGTAAAGACGCCTGTCCCTACCATGGCTCCGATACCCAGCAAAATCAAATCCCATAACTTCAAATGCCTGTGCATCTCTGTTTTATCCAAACTAACATTCTTTGTTCTAAATATATTCATCTTTGACTCCAAAATAAAATGATGATTCTATTTTACCATAAATATAGGATATTTGTGAATATTTATAAAATGTTTTCCTAAAAAAATCTGACTACTCTCTTGTAATCAGATTTTTATCTATTCTAGTTCATTTCTTTAAAGGCTGCTTCTGCATCCGCATTGCTGATAACACCAAATTGAATCTTCCCAATCTTTCCTTGACTGTCAATCAGGTATTCTGTAGGAATGCTTCGAATTTGATAAGCTTGGAATGTAGTTGCTTTTGTGTCATAAAGAACTGGGATATCCTTATAACCTTGATCTTGGAACCATTGTGGGAATTGCTCGACAGTTTTTTCACCTTGAATTCCTGGTGCAATGACACTAAGAATTTCAAAATCACGATCTGGTTTCGCCGCTAATTCCATCAACTCAGGCATACTTTTCTTACATGGACCACACCATGAAGCCCAAAACTTCAAGTAGACTTTTTTCCCCTTATAATCAGATAACTTAACTTCTTTACCATCCATAGATTGCAAGGTGAAGTCTGGAGCCTCTTTCCCAACAGCAATTTGTTGTACAGGCGTTTGTTGCTGCTGTTTTGGGGCTTGTTGTGGTGCTTGAGTCTTTTTAGTCTCTTCCTCACCACAGGCCATTAATACGACTAACGACAAGAGGCTTAAGCCAGCAAACATTACTTTTTTCATTTTTTCTCCTTTATTCAAAAATTCCAGCTAGAACATTTACTTGTCCTAATAGTAACAAAATTCCCATTAAAATAATAAGGAAACCACCAATTTTCTTCAGTAGCATCATATGACGTTTAATTTTACTAAAATATGGCATAACTACGCCTGAAGCTAGAGCCAAAACCAAGAAAGGAATGGCCATTCCCAGAGTGTAAATAAGAGTATAGATAGCTCCTTGCCAAGCACCATTGCCTCCAGAAGCCGCAAGCGCTAAAACAGAACTCAAAACAGGACCAATACAAGGCGTCCAACCAAAGCTAAAAGTAATACCGAGTAAAAAGGCTGACCAATAACGATTGGCTTCTGATTTCTTAAAAGTAAAGCTTTTTTGAACCTCTAATTTCTTAAAATGAAAAATTTCCATCTGGTGAAGGCCTAAAATGATAATAATTGTTCCCATGGTATAGCGAAACCAATTGGCATAGAGAATATTACCAAAGTAACCAGCACCAAAGCCTAAAATAAAGAAAATGAGAGAGATACCTGCGATAAAGCAAAGAGTTCGAATCAGACCTGACCAGGCAACCTTTCTCCCAAACAAAGAAAAGCTTTTTGCACTTTCCTGATCATCCAATAAAATCCCAGCATAAACTGGCAAAAGAGGAAAGATGCAGGGAGAAAAGAAGGACAAGATCCCTGCTAAAAAAACGGAGATTGAAAATACTATCGTTTCCAATAAAAAACCAACTTTCTTAATAATTCTAATCCTATTTTACTATAATCAATTTCATTTGTATGATTTCTGCTACGCAAATTGAATTAGTCTGTATTTGAAAGATTTTCCGGTACTAGTTCATTCAGATTCTAGCCCCTTTTTTGCCCCCTATACACAAAAAAGCCTACTGCCCAAGCTAGAAAGCTTGATACAGTAGGCATTTGGAAGGTTGATTATTTAACAGCGTCTTTAAGAGCTTTACCAGCTTTGAATGCTGGAACTTTAGAAGCTGCAATTTTGATTTCTTTACCAGTTTGTGGGTTGCGACCTTTACGTGCAGCACGCTCACGAACTTCAAAGTTACCAAAACCGATCAATTGAACTTTTTCACCAGCTGCAAGGTACTCAGTTACTGCTGCGAATACAGCTTCAACTGCTGCTGCTGAGTCTTTCTTAGTCAATTCTGTAGCTTCTGCTACTTTAGCGATCAAATCTTGTTTGTTTGCCATGTTAATGATTCCTCCAATTTAATTTCTAATTAACAAATATAATCATATCCTAAAATCCCTTTTAGGTCAAGTTAAAAGCGCTATTTCTTCCCATTTTATTTATTTTTTTAGGAGTGGTAACGTACTAAAATAGCCCAAGCATTCTCACCCGTGTGAGTTTGAATAATAGAGCCCGTTTCCAAAACTGAAATAGGCTTTTCAACATAAGCTTGTAAGCTTTCTTTCATCTCTTTTGCCCAATCAGCACTACCAGAATATGAAATTCCAATCTCTGCTACAGAACGTTCAGAGAGCGATGTTATCAACTCATCTAACCATTTTTTAAAGGTTTTAGCTCCACGACCTTTAACGATTGGCTGCAACTCATGGTCTTTCATCTGCATGACAACACGGATATTGAGAAGTGAGCTCAACAATCCAGTTACACGGCCAATTCGTCCACCTTTTACTAAATTTTCCAAAGTTGAAACGCCAATATAGAGTTCTGTGTGGTTTTTAACCTCTTCTACATGAGATAAGATTTCCTCCAACTCCTTGCCTTCTTGCGCTAATTTTGCAGCCTCAACAACTTGGAATTTCAAGGCTTGGTCAGTGAAGGAACTATCAATAACTGTCACATCGGCAGTAGATAAGCTAGCACCTTGACGTGCCGCTTCTACAGTACCAGAAAGGGCATGAGACATATGAATAGCAAGAATCTGGCTACCATCTTTACATAGGTCTTCAAAAACTTCAGCAAAGACACCTACAGGTGGCTGACTTGTTTTCGGAAGATTTTTACTTTCTTGCATCAACTGAAGAAATTTACCTTCTTCTTTCAAATCCGCATCAGAATAGACAACATTATCAATCATTACAGATAACGGAACAACAGTGATATCTAATTGTTTTACTAGTTCAGGTTCAATAGTAACAGATGAATCGGTTACAATCTTAATTTTTGTCATAGTATCAATCTTTCTATTTTAGGATTCAGATTGGTTTTCTTACTTTTAATTATATCAAAAAAAGATTAAAAATCCTAATGGAGTCATTCAAATTTTCCTTAAAAATTTGATATAATCTACTTATAAGAAAAGAGGTCCCTATGATTAAAAAAATTTATCCCATTTTAACCATTTTACTAGGTGCTGCTATCTATGCTTTTGGTCTAACTTATTTTGTAGTTCCTCATCATCTCTTTGAGGGAGGGGCGACAGGTATTACCCTCATCACCTTTTATCTTTTTAAAATCCCTGTTTCTCTCATGAACCTGCTGATTAATATTCCCCTTTTCATCCTAGCTTGGAAGATTTTTGGAGCAAAGTCCCTCTATTCTAGTTTACTAGGAACCTTAGCCTTATCCGCCTGGTTGGCCTTTTTTGAACGTATTCCCTTTCATATTGATCTTCAAGGTGATTTACTAATCACTGCCCTTATAGCTGGGATTCTATTGGGAATTGGTCTTGGAATTATCTTTAATGCTGGAGGTACAACTGGTGGTACTGATATTCTAGCTCGTATTCTCAATAAATACACTCATATATCCATGGGGAAACTGCTCTTTATCTTAGATTTTTGTATTCTCATGCTGATTCTCCTAATCTTCAAAGATTTGAGATTGGTTTCCTACACGCTCTTATTTGATTTTATCGTTTCGCGTGTCATTGATTTGATTGGCGAAGGTGGCTATGCAGGTAAAGGATTTATGATTATCACAAAACGTCCTGACCAACTCGCTAAGGCGATTAATGATGACCTAGGTAGAGGCGTTACTTTCATCTCAGGTCAAGGCTACTATAGTCAAAAAGATTTGAAGATTATCTACTGTATTGTCGGAAGAAATGAAATTGTGAAAATGAAGGAAATGATTCATCGAATTGATCCTCAAGCCTTTATAACTATTACAGAAGCCCACGAAATCCTTGGCGAAGGCTTTACCTTTAAAAAAGAATAAAAAGAGGTCTTGTAGTGACCTCAAAAGTTAGACTACATCATCTATCTTTTGGGTTACAGACAACCTCTTTTTTAATTACGCAATCTCTTAAGACCAATTCCGAGCTAGTTCTTCATCAGCCTCTAACTGATCCACTAATTGGTCGACTGAGTCAAATTTGGTCATATCTCGAATGCGATCAAGCCAATAAACCATAACTGTTTCACCATAAATATCTTGATTAAAATCAAAAATGTTGACTTCAAAACGTGCTTCTTCTCCGTCAAAGGTCACATTTTTTCCAACACTAGCCATAGCACGATACTTCTGTCTTTGAATCTCAACATCAACAACATAAACACCATCTGCTGGCATATAAGTACGGTCTAAAAGCACCAAATTAGCAGTTGGATAACCAATCGTACGACCACGAGCGTTACCATGAACCACCATCCCTCTGGATGGAAGCGGTGCCCCCAAAAGTTCTCCTGCTTCTTTCACATTGCCATCTAAAATAGCTTGACGGATACGAGTTGAACTAATCTTTCCTTTCTCATCTTCTACAGGTGGGACAATGATAACTTCTCCATCAAAGTAATTCTTTAAATCTTCTGCCGTTTTTTTGTCAGAACCAAATGTATAATCAAAACCTGCAACAATAATTTTAGCATTCATAGCCTTAATATAAGTCGCAAAAAATTCTTCTGCGGTGAGACTAGCAAATTGACTACTAAAATCAAGGAGATATAATTCTTCTACACCTTCACGCTTTAATTTTCTTTCACGCTCAGCAGGATTCAAAATATGCAAAAATAGGTCAGGATGATAAGGCTCTAAAGCAATCTTTGGAGATTCATTAAAGGTCATAACTACGATAGGCAATAAATCCTTTCTCGCAGCCTTATTGGCAACACGAAATAGTTCTTGATGTCCCTTATGTATACCATCAAAATAGCCGAGAACAACGACCGAATCGGATGGTGTGCCAATATCTTTTTGATTTTTTATAGGAATAGTAATAATCATAAAATAATTATATCATAGTGATAGCTATTTCTGAACCAGAAAATCTGAAATGTCGTTTTTTTAAGCTGAAGTGTACCATTTTAGAAGAATTTTGTTTTTAAAATCAACATAACGTACAAGAGATTGACGTAAGAATCTTGAAATCAGAAAAACGCATCACATCAGCCCTTAAAACTTGATATAATGCGCTTTATTATGAAAAGTTCTAGTAAATTCTTTATAAAATCAACTTCCAGCAGCCTTTTCAATTTTTATTAATAAGTTCCTTCTTCACCTTGACTAGTCAAGATAACAGGACCATCTTTTGTAATCACGAATTGGTGTTCATATTGACAAGATAGACCACCGTCAATGGTCTTATGCGCCCAACCGGTCTTCATATCTGTATCAATTTCCCAGTCACCAGTATTAATCATTGGTTCAATGGTTAAGACCATTCCTTCACGGAGACGAAGCCCACGACCTGCAATACCATAGTTAGGAACCATTGGTTCTTCATGCATAGTTGGGCCAACACCATGACCAACCAAATCACGCACTACACCGTATCCACGACTTTCAGCGTATTCTTGAATCGCCGCACCGATATCACCGATACGATTTCCAACAACAGCTTGCTCAATCCCCTTATACATGGCTTCTTTAGTTACATCCATCAGATTTTTCACTTCTTCGGACGGTGTACCAACAGCATAAGCCCAACAAGAGTCTGCTAGGCCACCAGAATAGCTCTGAGTGTATTTTTTCATTTGTTCAACATTGTTGAAGTTTAATTTTGAGACATTCAGGTCAGATTTAGCAATTGGACCTCCCAAAACCATATCAACTTTGAGCAAATCACCATCTTTCAAGATATAGTGACGAGGGAAAGCATGAGCCACTTCATCATTAAGAGAGCAACAGGTAGCATAAGGATAGTCCATCATGGCACCGTCAACCCCAATCTGAAGTGGAAGGAAATTTTCTTCCTTACAACGACGGCGAACATATTCTTCAACTTCCCACATATCTACGCCAGGCTTAATCAAATCACGCAAGCCAATATGGATACTTGCTAAAAAATCACCGGCCTTATCCATAGCTTCGATTTCACGAGCTGATTTTAATGTTATCATTTTTTCTCCTAGTTTCTAATTAATTTTAACGGTTACATTAGCTTTTGAAACAATCTGATGACCATGATAAATATCGTAGTCAATAATAGCTGATCGTCTAGTATGATGGATAATGCGTGCTTGAATGCGCAGTATATCATCAATCTGAACAGCCTGCAAAAAGTAGATTAGCATCTGCTCAATAATAAGATTACGACCACTATTAACAACCAAATCTTGAGTCATGTGGGTCAGTATCTCCGCCAAAACACCATTAGCCAAAACACCATTTTTTTCTAGCATAAAAGGTTCCACTGTAATCACTACCTCATCATGGTGATAAGAAAGTTTTTGTCCAATCTGCTCAGAAAAAGTCGGTAGAGCCGAAACTTGGGAACGGCTCATCTTCTCCATGACATCTCGTCGCGTCACAACTCCAAGCAAGGTTTGATTATTCCGAACAACTGGTACCATTTCAAAGTCTTCAGCAATCATCCGTTGACTCACATTGGCAATATTTGTTGATAATCCAACCAAAAATAGACTACGCGACATGACCTTGTCAATTGTGGTACTTGGTGACTTATCACCAGCGTCTCTCATGGTTACAACTCCAACAACGACCTGGTGTTGATTGATAACTGGGAAACGACTGCTACGATTCTTACGAACTAAGTCCAAATAGTCTTTAACAGTGTCAGTCTCTCTCAAAAAACCATACTCATGACTCGGGCGATAAAGTTTCTCAACTGTCAGAATATCAGTCTTGATTTGTACATTTGACAGGGCTTTATTGATCATAGTCGCAATGGTAAAAGTGTCATTCTTGCTTCTCAAAACAGGAATCCCTTTTTGATTGGCCAGTTTAAGCACATCATCATGAACCTGAAATCCACCTGTAACCAGAACTGCATTTTCATTTTCCAGCGCTAGTAATTGGATACGGGTACGGTCTCCGACAATTAAAAGCCCCCCATCATGAAGGTAAGATAAGATATTTTGCTCAGTCATGGCACCGATTGAGAACTTACTAAATTCTCTCTCTAAACCTTCTTGACCAGCCAGAACCTCAGAAGAAGTCACTTCTGCAATTTCAGCAAACGTTAATCTCTCTATAGCAACTCTCTGAGATTTAACACGGATAGTACCACTTCTTGGGCGAGTCTCTACAATTCCACGATTTTCAGCTTCTTTAATGGCCCGATAAGCCGTTCCATCACTGACTCCTAGATGATTGGAAATGCTTCGAACACTGACTCTTTTACCAACAGGTAATTCTTCCAAATAACT
Source organism: Streptococcus mitis (assembly GCF_019929545.1). Lineage (GTDB taxonomy): Bacteria > Bacillota > Bacilli > Lactobacillales > Streptococcaceae > Streptococcus > Streptococcus mitis_BU. Next base: position 17,548 of record NZ_JAHZPT010000016.1, on the reverse strand, counting down.
TAGAATTTCTTGGTGTTTACTCATTAATTTCTCCCTTTACAAAGCGAAACTCAAGATAATCTCGCATTTTCCTTGTATAGCGATCACTTCCTTTAAACTGACGAATCAATCGAAATCCAGACTTAAGAGCAACCTTTTGGCTAGCTTCATTTTCAAGGTGGGTAATGACAGATAATTGTTTTAAACCAAGTTCCTCAAAAGAAAGTTGGCAAAGTTTTTTTACAACTTCAGTCATAAAACCTTGACACCACACATCTTTTCTCAAAAAATAACCAAGTTCTGCTTCTTTTTTAATTTCATCTAGCTTTTCAAACTTAATTGAACCAATCATTTTTTCAGTTTTCTTGTCACAAATAGCCCATACTCCTAATGGAGATTTCATAAAATAATTGGCCATTGCATATTGACTTTCTTCCAAACTTGCCTGAGTCGGGAAAATAAATTGGAGATTTTCTGGATTTGAAGCTATCTCATGGAAGTCCTTACTATCACTAAAAAAGAAAGGACGCAAATACAAGCGATCCGTTTCAAAAAAAGAAAACATTGCTAATTTGGTCCAAATATTCATAAACACCTCTACGGTTTATTCTTCAACAAGTGTAATATCAGCTCCTAGATTACGTAATTTTTCAATAATATCTGAATAACCACGTAAGATGAACTCAATATTTGTAATTTCAGTTTTGCCTTCAGCCATTAAACCAGCAATGACAAGTGCGGCCCCAGCTCTAAGGTCAGTAGCTTTTACATTTGCACCACGTAAACTACGGCCACCAGTATATAAAATATGGTCGTTTGTAGTCGTAATATCTGCGTCCATCTTTGCTAGTTCAAAAACATGGTTTACTCGTTTTTCATAAATGGTATCAATAATGGTACCACGACCCTCTGCTGTTAACAAGAGAGGAGTAATTGGTTGTTGCAAGTCAGTAGCAAAGCCTGGGTAAGGAGCTGTCTTAATATTAATTGCTTTCAAATTAGACTGTTCTTCGACAAAAATACTGTCCTCCGATACAGTCATTCTCACTCCCATTTCTTCCAACTTAGCGATGAATCCTTCTAAGTGTTCATAAAGAACATTATTAATACGAATTCCCTTACCGACTGCAGCAGCTAAAGAAATATATGTTCCTGCTTCAATACGGTCTGGAATCACCTGATGACGGGTTCCGTGTAATCTTTCAACACCATCAATAATGATGATATTGGTCCCAGCACCACGGATATGAGCACCCATATTATTTAAGAGAGTGGCAACATCAATAATCTCAGGTTCTCGGGCTGCATTTTCAATAATAGTACGACCATTTGCTTTAACCGCAGCAATCATCGTATTAATCGTCGCACCGACACTAACCGTATCCATGTAAATACTTGCACCGTGAAGTCCTGTATCTTTAGCAGATAACTTCATGTTATCTCCCTCGTAGCTAACAGTTGCTCCCATAGCTTCAAAAGCCTTAAGGTGTAAGTCAATAGGGCGAGGTCCCAAATCACATCCACCAGGTAAACCAACAGTAGCTTCACCAAAGCGACCTAAAAGACTTCCATAAAAATAATAAGATGCACGAAGACTATTGATTTTTCCGTATGGCATTGGAATATTCTGAACGCCCCTCGGATCAATCTCTAATACATCGTCATAACGCTTAACGGTAGCTCCCATTAACTCCATAATTTCGACAAGACTAGCAACATCGGAAATATCTGGCACACAATCCAAAGTTACAACATCATCTGCCAAAATAATAGCTGGAATCAAAGCTACGACACTATTTTTTGCACCACTAATGGTAATCTCACCTTGCAGGGGCAAGCCACCATTGATTACAATTTTTCTCATTTTAAATTTTTAATACTCTTTCAAAATTTCTAAAAAGGTCCTGCATTAAAGTATATCATAAATTCACCCTTTTTTCCATCATTTTCAATTATATTAGCTGAATCGGATTTATTAGTAAATGAGCTGTCTTGAAATGTTTTGCCCCCTAAATACAAAAATAGCCCTTCGGATAAAATCCGAGGGGCTAAAAACGTTGTTAAATCAACGGTCGAACTTTTGAATTTCAAGGTTCGGGATAAAATAGTTCACTGAACTATTTTATTTTTTAAGGTTGTAGAATGATTTCAATCCACGGTATTCTGCTACTTCACCAAGTTGGTCTTCGATGCGAAGCAATTGGTTGTATTTAGCGATACGGTCTGTACGTGAAAGTGAACCAGTCTTGATTTGTCCTGCGTTAGTTGCAACTGCGATGTCAGCGATTGTTGAATCTTCAGTTTCACCTGAACGGTGTGATACAACGGCAGTGTAACCAGCTTCTTTAGCCATTTCGATAGCTTCAAAAGTTTCAGTAAGAGTACCGATTTGGTTAACTTTGATAAGGATTGAGTTAGCAGCACCTTCTTGGATACCACGTGCAAGGTAGTCAGTGTTTGTTACGAAGAAGTCGTCACCAACAAGTTGTACTTTCTTACCAAGACGTTCAGTAAGAGCTTTCCAACCGTCCCAGTCATTTTCATCCATACCATCTTCGATAGTGATGATTGGGTATTTGTTTACCAATTCTTCAAGGTAGTCGATTTGTTCTGCAGCAGTACGTACAGCTGCTCCTTCACCTTCGAATTTAGTGTAGTCGTAAACTTTACGTTCTTTATCGTAGAATTCTGATGAAGCACAGTCAAATCCGATAAATACGTCTTTACCTGGAACATATCCAGCAGCTTCGATCGCAGCAAGGATAGTTTCAACTCCGTCTTCAGTTCCTTCAAAACGAGGAGCGAATCCACCTTCGTCACCTACGGCTGTTTCAAGACCACGAGATTTAAGGATTTTCTTAAGAGCGTGGAAGATTTCAGCACCCCAACGAAGAGCTTCTTTGAATGATGGCGCACCAGCAGGTACGATCATGAACTCTTGGAAAGCGATTGGAGCGTCAGAGTGAGAACCACCGTTGATGATGTTCATCATTGGAGTTGGAAGAACTTTAGTGTTGAATCCACCAAGGTAGCTGTAAAGTGGGATTTCAAGGTAGTCAGCAGCAGCACGAGCTACAGCGATAGACACACCAAGGATTGCGTTCGCACCTAATTTACCTTTGTTAGGAGTACCGTCAAGAGCGATCATAGCACGGTCGATAGCTTGTTGGTCACGTACATCGTAGCCGATGATAGCTTCAGCAATGATGTTGTTTACGTTGTCAACAGCTTTTTGTGTACCAAGACCACCGTAACGAGATTTGTCACCGTCGCGAAGTTCAACTGCTTCGTGTTCACCAGTAGAAGCTCCTGATGGAACCATACCACGTCCGAAAGCACCTGATTCAGTATAAACTTCCACTTCAAGTGTTGGGTTACCGCGTGAGTCTAGGACTTCGCGAGCGTAAACATCAGTAATAATTGACATTTTTTACTCTCCTTATGAGTTAAATTTTTTACACCTCTATAATACCTTAAAACCCCTCCTTTTTCAAGAAAAAACGTTATCTTTGTGCAAATTTTCCTTAACTTTATAAAGTAATCGCTTTCTTTTGTCTGTTTTATTCTAACTTTTATGATATACTGTTTTCATGACAGATTTATCAAAACAATTACTTGAAAAAGCTCATGGTGGCCCAAAATTAAATCCGGATGAGCAAAGACGCTATCTTGGTACCTTTGAGGAAAGAGTTCTTGGATATGCAGATATTGACACAGCAAATAGCCCTCAGCTAGAAAAAGGCTTTTTATCTATTTTAGAAAACCTTCAGGAAAAATCAGAGCCACTATTTGTGAAGATTTCACCAAATATCGAATTTGACAAGCAAGTTTTCTACTTAAAAGAAGCTAAAGAAACTGATAGTCAAGCTACCATTGTATCTGAAGAGCATTCTTCTTCTCCTTTTGGCCTGATTATCCATAGCAATGCACCAGTTCAAGTAGAAGAAAAGAACCTTCGACTTGCTTTTGCAAAACTTTGGGAAGGTAAAAAGGAAGAACCAGCCAAAACATCCATCTGGAAGAAATGGTTTGGCTAAATCTTGCGCATATTTAATAAATGCCCTACATTAGCAGCCGTGTGCTCCAAATAGAGACTGGCATTTTTCAAACTCTCTTCTAGAGGTTCACTTTTCTCCAAAATAGAAAAGGCAGCTTGGATATTTTCAAATGGTAGGGAAGGTAAATCTTCAGCGAGACTACCGCAAATAGCAATAACAGGAACTCCGACAGGGGTTCTTTTTGCTACCCCTATCGGCGCTTTCCCTGCTAAACTTTGACGATCTAGCCTTCCTTCTCCAACAATAACCAAGTCAGCATCTGAAACTTTCTTATCAAAGTTGATTAAGTTCAAGCAGGTATCAATTCCAGACACGATATTTGCTTGAGCAAAGGCACACAAACCGCCAGCAAGGCCTCCCCCAGCTCCTGCTCCTTTAATTTCCAATGTTACAGGTGAGGCTTTTTCATAAAAATCTTGGATTGCCTGATCTACGACTGCAAACATAGTAGGATGTAGGCCTTTTTGCTTGCCAAAAGTGTAAGTCGTACCTTGATGACCACATAAGGGACTTACGACATCTGCTAAAATACGAATTTGAACATCTTCAGGAATTTCATAGCGATTTTCTGTTGAAACAGAAGCTAAGTTTAATAAGGACTGACCGTAAGCAGGCAATACATTTCCATCCTAATCATAAAATTGATAACCCAATCCAGCAGCGATCCCAATTCCTCCGTCATTACTAGCCGTACCACCAACGCCAATATAGATTCCTTTAATCTCTTGACTAATGAGGTGGCGAATCAATTCTCCAATACCACAAGTTTGGATTTTCAGTGGATCTCGTTTCTCTAGCGGAATTTTTTCAAGGCCAACCAAATCAGCAACTTCAAATAGTGCCAGTTGACCTTTTTGAAAATAGCGCATTTCTTCTTTCTGTCCAAAAGGTCCTGTCACTTGGATCCATTTTTCTTCAAGGTCAATAGAATGTATAATAGCATCAACAGTGCCTTCTCCACCATCACCAACAGGGCAGAGGAGACATTCTACATCTGCTATCGATTGTTGGAAGCCTCTTTTTATTGCTTCAGCTACCTGTTGAGCGGACAAGCTTTCCTTAAACGAATCTGGTGCAATTACAATCTTCATATTTTCCCTCATTCTAAACAGTCAATCAAGGGAAGAACTTCTAAAAAATCCCTCTTGTCAACATGGTTTGGTATTTCTTGTTTCAGTACTTTTTTGGCACAAAAAGCAATTCCCAGTCCTGCTGACTTCAACATTAATAAGTCATTAGCCCCGTCACCGATTGCAACAGTTCTTTCTTGAGGAAGTTTTAGTTCCTCTCTCCATTTTTCCAGAGTCTCTTTTTTGACCTCAGGACTTATAATTTGTCCAATCAATTTTCCAGTTAAAAGACCATCTTTGACTTCAAGTTGATTGGCAGAGAAATAGGCAATACCAAGGAATTTTGCAAGCCTCTCAACTATTGGAGTAAATCCACCAGACACCAGACCAACCAAGATGCCATTCTTTTGAAGAATAGAGATGAATTCTTGGGCATTTGGCGATAGATGAATTGAGTTGAAGACTTTATCAAATACAGAAACAGGAAGTCCTTCCAACAAGGAAACTCTTTTTCTTAAACTGCTTTCAAAGTCTAACTCTCCTCTCATTGCCCGACTTGTAATCAGCGAAATTTCCTCCTCACGACCTGCCTCTCTTCCCAAAAGATCAATTACTTCTTCTAGGAGTAAGGTTCCATCAACATCCATAACACACAAACCTTTTACTTGAGACATCAGTTCTCCTCTCTAAACAGCCCAAAAATCGTATGAAGTCATCATACGATTTTATCTATTAATTAACTAAACTATGGTACAAGTCAAGGTATGACTTGCAGGCTGTATCCCATGAGAAATCACACCCCATAGCTTGTTTTTGTAAGTTTCTCCAAACGTCAGGATGGTTTCTATACAAGTCCAATGCTGTTTGGAAAGTCCAATTTAACCAATAAGGAGATAGATTGTCAAAGCTAAAGCCAGTACCGCTTCCTTCAATTGGATTAAAGGCTTGAACGGTATCTCGCAAGCCACCAACTTCGTGAACCAATGGCAAGGTTCCGTAACGCATAGCCATCATCTGAGACAAGCCACACGGTTCAAAACGACTCGGCATGAGGAAGAGATCACAAGCAGCGTAGATTTCTTGAGCTAGTTTGACATCAAAGGTAATATTTGCTGATAGCTTGTCTGGGTAGATTTGAGCAAACCATGAGAAAGCTCCTTCAAAGTCTGGATCACCAGTTCCTAAAAGAACAATCTGAACATCATTTTGCAAGATATGGTGCAGACTTTCCACCACCACATCAAAGCCTTTTTGACGTGTCAAACGAGAAACAATTCCCACCAGAGGAACGTCAGATCTAACTGGCAAGCCAACTCTCTCTTGTAATTTCGCCTTATTTTGTGCTTTTCCAGACAAATCTTCATGATTGAAATGATAGTCTAAAAGAGCATCCGTCTGAGGATTATAAAGATCAGCATCAATCCCATTCACGATACCAGACACCTTGCCAGACTCCATTCGAAGAATTTGATCCAAGTTACATCCGAACTGACTGGTCATAATTTCATGAGCATAACTAGGTGAAACGGTTGAAACACGGTCAGCATAAAGAATACCAGCCTTCATCCAGTTCAAACAGTTGTTCCAGCGAAGGGTGCCATCAGCGTATCGCTCAAAGCCAACTCCAAACAAATCCCATAACATTCCTTCTGAAAATTGTCCTTGGAATTCTAAATTATGAATAGTCAAAACAGTTTTTATTCCTTGATAGGATTGAATCCAACGGTATTTTTCCTTCAACAAGAAAGGAATCATAGCTGTATGGTAGTCATGAACATGGAGAAGGTCAGGAATAAAGTCAATTCTTTCCATAGCCTCAATGGCAGCCAGTTGGAAAAAGGCAAAGCGTTCTCCGTCATCAAAATCACCGTAAACATGACCACGGAAGAAATAATATTGATTGTCAATAAAGTAGAAAGTCACACCGTTTAAGACGGTTTTCTTAATTCCACAGTACTGCCTGCGCCAACCAACACTCACCTCAAAATGAAGAACATCTTCAATCTGATTTCCAAATTTAGCCTCTACCATGTCATAGTAGGGTAAAATTACTGCAACTTCATGTCCCGCTTTTACCAGTGATTTAGGAAGAGCGCCAATGACGTCTCCCAAACCACCTGTTTTTGAAAAGGGCGCACCCTCAGCTGCTACAAATAAAATTTTCATGAATGAATATCCTCTGTTACTTTAGCACCTTTCTTAACGACGACTGGATGTTCTGCAGTTCCACGGATCACAACTCCATCCGCAACTTCAACACCCTTGTCCAAGATAGCATATTCTACCTGAGCACCTTCTCCAATAACAACACGAGGGAATAAGATGCTATCTTTAACCAAGCTATCCTTATGGACATGAATATTACGTGATAAAACAGAATTAGCCACTTGACCTTCAATGATACTACCAGAGGCAAACTGAGAAGTGCTTACCTTAGATGTATTAGCATAATAAGTTGGCTCTTCGTTTTTTACCTTTGTGTAAATCTTTTGGTTTGGAGTAAATAGAGAGTAGAATTTTTGTGATTCAAGCATATCTTTGTTAGCTTGGTAATAAGACTCTACAGAATGAATATTTGCCAGATAACCTGTGTACTCGTAGGCAAAAGCCCCTTCTTTTGCCGCCAAATCCCGTAAAACATAACGCAATTTCTCTGGATGTTCTTTCTTAGCTTCTTCTTCTAAGCGTTCAATCAACCAAGGTGTATCGACGACAAAGATATCTGTGGACATATTGTAAACTTCATCTGATGATTTGCTATCAAAGAGTTTATGAGAACGAACATGGTCTGTTTCATCTACTTCTAAGATTGCATTTACTTCTGAAATATCTTTCTTAGGTAGTTTTTTATAAACTACAGTGATTGGACCTTTTGTTGTAGTGTGTAGGTGGAATACTTGGTTCAGATCAATATTAATTAAAACATCACAGTTAAGTGACACTGTTTGGTTTGAGCCGGAACGTTTCAAATAAGTAAGAAGCTGTTGGTAGTATTCTTTTCCAACTGTACTACTTTCCACACGTGTATTGTAAATACCTAGATAGTAGTGGCTAAGAAGAGTTGACAATCCCCACTCACGCCCTGAACGGATATGGTCAAAGACTGAACTGATATTGTCTTGTTGGAAAATACCAAAAATACTACGGACACCAGCATTAGCAAGACTTGAGAGCGGGAAGTCGATCAAACGATATTTACCACCAAATGGCAAACTAGCTACTGGACGGTGGTCTGTCAGTGTTGACATATCATGAAAACCAACTGTGTTTCCTAAAATGGCAGAATATTTATCAATCTTCATCTGTTGCTACCCCCACTACTTCATCATATCCTACAACTTGTACTTCTTCTGTTCCATCAATTTCGACACCATCAGAAATAACTGCACCTTCACCAATAATGGCACGTTTGATTTTAGCTCCCTGACCGACAATTGCACCACTCATGATAACTGAATCTACTACTTCTGCCCCTTCGCGAACTTGCGCACCTGTTGAGAGGATAGAATGTTTAACAGTTCCATCTACGAAACAGCCATCAACAACCAAGGAATCTTCCACGTGAGCATTTGCCCCAAGGAAGTTTGGTGGTGAAATTAAGTTTCTTGAGTAAATCTTCCATTGACGGTTACGGCTATCCAAGGCATTTTCTGGAGAAATGTACTCCATGTTAGCTTCCCAAAGCGATTCAATCGTACCAACATCTTTCCAGTAGCCATTAAACTCGTAGGCATAAACACTTTCACCTGACTCAAGGTAATTTGGAATGACATTTTTACCAAAGTCTGACATATCGACATTGCTCTTTTCAGCAGCAACAAGCATATTGCGGAGACGTTGCCAATCAAAGATGTAAATTCCCATAGAAGCTTTGGTAGATTTAGGTTGAGCTGGTTTTTCTTCAAATTCAACAATACGATTGTTTGCATCTGTATTCATGATACCAAAACGGCTAGCTTCTTTCAGAGGAACATCAAGAACTGCGACTGTCAAACTAGCATTATTATCCTTGTGAGACTGGAGCATATCATCATAGTCCATTTTGTAGATATGGTCCCCAGAGAGAATCAAGACATACTCAGGATTGACACTATCGATATAATCAATATTTTGGTAAATAGCGTGGCTAGTCCCCTCAAACCAACGATTTCCTTCACTTGCAGAATAAGGTTGAAGAATAGAGACACCAGAATTGATACCATCTAGTCCCCAGCTTGAACCATTCCCAATATGGTTGTTGAGAGCAAGTGGTTGGTACTGTGTAATGACTCCAACATTGTTGATGCCTGAGTTGGCACAGTTTGAAAGAGCAAAGTCAATGATACGGTAGCGCCCACCAAATTGCACAGCTGGTTTTGCGATGCTTTGAGTGAGTTTACCGAGACGAGTTCCTTGCCCACCAGCAAGAATCAAAGCTAACATTTCATTCTTCATTTTCTACTCCTTTTTGGTTTTTACTTGTGACGGTTTTAGTAGGTTTCAAGCGACGTTTGATTTTCCAAACACTTGCTCCCATAGCCGGTAGGGTAAAGGTCAAGGTCTGCTCATAATCTTTCCATAGCCCTTCTTGCGTTTGAACTGTTTGATTATGTTCTTTCCAAACGCCTCCCCACTCTTCTAACTCAGTATTCCAGACTTCTTCGTAAATCCCTGCAACAGGAAGTCCGATTGTAAAATCTTTTCGTTCAACAGGTGCCATATTAAAGATACAGACTAACATATCATCCTTCTTACCCTTACGGATGAAGGAAAGAACACTCTGGTCTCGATTATCCGCATCGATGATTTCAATGCCATCATAACTATTATCAATTTCCCACAGACAGCGATGGTCTTTATAAAACTGGTTTAGCTGAGAAGTGAAATACTTCATCTTAGCATTCATTGGATCTTCTAGGTTAGACCATTCCAACTGTTCTTCAGATTTCCATTCTAGAAATTGCCCATATTCACTTCCCATAAAAAGTAACTTCTTACCCGGGTGACAAATCTGGTAGGTATATAGATTTCTCAAGCCAGCAAATTGGTTGTAACGATCACCCCACATCTTATGCATCATACTCTTCTTACCATGGACAACCTCATCATGTGAAAATGGTAAGAGGTAGTTTTCTTTAAAGACATACATAAAGCTGAAAGTCACCAGGTTAAAGTCATATTTACGATAAATAGGATCTTCTTCGTAGAATCGGAGGATATCATTCATCCACCCCATATTCCATTTATAGTCAAATCCTAGACCATCTGAATCCTTAGTGTCAGTAATCTGAGTAGCTGATGAACTTTCCTCAGCTATCATCATAACGTCTGGATGAACTAGTTTAATCACATCATTCAAGCGTTGAAGGAAATAATAACCTTCATAGTTGAGATTGCCACCATCTTTATTAGGTGTCCATGGAGCATCATCGTAGTCAAGATAGAGCATGTTGCTAACCGCATCCACGCGAATACCATCTAAATGATAAAAATCAATCCAAAACTTAATACTAGAAATCAAGAAAGACTGGACTTCATTCTTTCCAAGGTCAAAATTGAGTGCTCCCCAACCGTAGTTATGAGCCTTATTATGGTCTTGGTATTCAAAAGTCGGTGTTCCATCATAATAGGCCAAGGCATCATCATTGATAGTAAAGTGACCAGGTACCCAGTCTACAATAACACCTATATTGTTTAAGTGACATTCCTCAACAAAATCTTGAAACTCTTCAGGACGACCATAGGCATGCTCTAGAGCAAAGTAACCCATAAGCTGATAGCCCCAACTCAAACCTAGTGGGTGAGACATCAGGGGCATAAACTCAATGTGAGTATAATTCATCTCAACCAAGTAAGGAATGAGTTCATCTTTCAATTGAGCAAAACTATAGGGGCTGCCATCCGGATTTCTCTTCCAAGAGCCAGCATGAGCCTCATAAATATTGACAGGACGCTCTTCAAAGCTCAAGCGTTTTCTACGGGCTAGCCAGAGGCCATCCTTCCATTTCTTTTCTGAAATATCTGTTAAAATAGCCCCAGTACCAGGTCGTGCCTCATATCGAACAGCCAAAGGGTCAATCTTCATCAGCTGATGACCGTTTGATCGTGTGATATGGTACTTATAAATTTGGCCTTCTTGAGCAAGACTGGTAAAGACTTCCCAAACTCCAAATTCATTCCGTTCCATCGGGATTTGATTTTCAACCCAATTGGTGAAATCCCCTACCAAGTGAACAGCCTGAGCATTAGGCGCCCACACACGAAAAGTATAGCCATACTCTCCATCTTTTTCTTCCCTATGAGCTCCCAGATAGTGCTGGAGGTGAAAATTTTCACCTGTCATAAAGGTTTTTAAAGCATTATTCTTATCCATACACCCTCCTATTTCTGTAAGCGTTTTCTATAGATTTATTATACTACCTTTTTAGGGAAGATTCAAGTAAATTACGGAATTTGCAAAAAAATCTTTTGAAAGTCTTCAACAAATTCACTGATGTGTTCACTTGTAAATCAAGAAATTTTCAGAAACGCTTTGAAAACGAATTGTTTTTTTATAATACTATCATAAAGTTCGTTATTTAGCTAACAAAAATATAATTTTAAGTAAAAAAAATAAATCAGGAAATGAATCTCCTGATTTTATTAACAGATAAAGCACCATAAATGAATTTAAATTGAAAATCTATTCTACAAAACTTTAAAGACGCTGGCACTGACGCCACCAACCATGTCTTTATCACTTAAATGGCTATTGGTCACCAATAGTTCTAGATTTCCAGCATTTTCAAACTGGAAGTCTTGCCCTTTAGCATTAAAGACAACCAGTAAATGTTCTTCCCCTTGAATCTCATAGACAATCAAACCACTATGTTCATTTGCTGAATGAACAAAAACATGATGGTAAATTTCATCATAAGTTGGGTAAGAAAAGGCACCGGTTCCTGTCTTCAATCGAATCATCTGACGGATAAACGCAATACTATCTTGACGCTCATTAATCAAGTCCCAGTTCACTTGGTTCACGCTGTCTGGAGCATTATAGCTATTCATAGCACGCTCTCTATCATCATGGGTCAGTTCACCATTTTCACCCGTCGCAACCAGTTTGGTACGACCAAATTCTTGACCGATTTCCATAAAGGTCATCCCTTGCATGAGTAGGTTCATAGCTGTGGCTGTCTCAACCTTGCGCATGATTTGCTCTGAACTTTGGTCTGGATGTAGGGTTGCCAACAAATCATGAAGATTGTAATTGTCATGGGCTTCCACATAATTCAGCACTTGATTTGGATGTGTATATGTTCCTAATTCACGGCTACCTAGGATTGCTTTGGCTAGAATTGGCTCTGTCGCAGCACCACTAACAAAGCCTGACTTGATAGCACCATAAACTTCTCCACCTTTTACAGCATCACGCTGATTGTCATTAAAGAAACCGATGTTTGGCATCTGGTAGGCATTGTCTTTCTTGGCCTTGTCATAAGGTGCAAGACCTGTTCCCATATCCCAACCTTCTCCATAAAGGATAATGTTAGGGTCAATTTCATCCAAGCTCTGACGAATCATCTGCATGGTCTTAACATCATGAATCCCCATCAAATCAAAACGGAAGCCGTCAATATTGTATTCCTGCACCCAGTATAGAAGAGAATCAATCATATACTTGCGGAACATTTCGTGTTCACTGGCTGTTTCATTTCCAACACCCGTTCCATTTTGGAAGGTGCCATCTGGATTCATACGATAGTAGTAATCAGGGACAGTTGTTTGGAAAGGTGCATCAACAACTGAGAAGGTATGGTTATAGACCACATCCATAATGACACCAATGCCAGCATCGTGATAGGCTTGAACCATGGTCTTCAAATCACGAATAACCTGAGCAGGATCCTCTGGGTTTGTTGAAAGGCTCGTCTCTGGTGCGTTATAGTTTTGTGGGTCATAGCCCCAGTTGTAGGTGACATTCCCATCTGCATCATATTCTTTGTGACGGTCTGCAATTGGTTGCAACTGAACATAATTATATCCCAGCTTCTTGATGTAATCAAAAGCAGTTGCTTGGCCATACTGGTTAACCGTTCCAGTCTGTGCAGCACCTAAGAAAGTTCCTCGAAGATGTTCATCCACACCTGAGGTCGGTGATTTGGTCAAATCACGAATGTGCATTTCACAGATAACTGCCTTACATGGATTTTCCAAGCGCCAAGTAGCCTCAGAACCGTGCTTAACCTCAAAGTTTTCAACTTGCTTTTCTGCATGGCTCAGAATAGCTGAACGTTTGCCATCAGGACTGGTTGCAATGGTATAAGGATCGCGTGTCAGTGTTTGGTGGTGAGGAAATTGGACTTGATACTGATAAGCCTTACCAGTCAAATCTTCCTCAACATCCAAACTCCAGACACCGATTGTATTGTCTTTATGATTATAAGAGTAGCTATTGCCTCTTTCCATATCAAAAGTTTTCCAAACAGGTGCGTCATTAGCAGCTGATTCATAAACGACTATCTGCACTTCTGTCGATGTTGGAGCCCAAAGAGCAAAATGAGCTTGATTATCCTCTACACGGCACCCCAATTCCCCTTGGTAACCCCAATGATGATCAAAACTAGCACTGTTAATGGCCTTATCAAAGGCAAAAGGATTTTGATTCTTATAGAAAGGACTGGCAATAGCAGGATTTTCAGAGTAATAAATCCTATCATCCCCTTCCAAAATCCAGACTTCTGTTAAAAGAGGATAATGATTAAAACGGATAGCATATTCTTTACTGGTTTGACCTGTATGAACCACAAAATTCAAACTTTCTAAGGCATGAGAACTTGGGTGTTCAAAACTAAATAAGGCACCAAAATAATCTTCTTTGTAGGTTAGCAAATCAATTCGCTGGTCCTGACTTTTTACAAAAGAGCAAGTGTCATATTCTCCATTCTTGCGATGGTAATGAATGCGCATAGGGTAGTTATACATTTTTTATTTTTCCTTTTTACTTCTTGATTTGTTTCTATTTCACTAATAAATTCTTGACCGATTTTGTCCCGATTAACAAACATAGTCATATTATCTAAACTCTGTTTTTAAACGATTATTACAAACTTTCTAGCCAAGCTTCATCTCGAACCTCGATACCAAGTTCTTGTGCTTTTTGCAGTTTACTTCCAGCGTCTGCACCTGCCACGACGAGGTCGGTCTTTTTAGAAACACTGCCTGTTACCTTAGCACCTAGACTTTCGAGTTTATTTTTAGCTTCTGAGCGCTTGAGTCGTTCCAATTTTCCAGTCAATACCACGGTCAAACCTGACAAGGCTGCATCCGCTACTACCGTCTGTCCTTTATAGTCCAGATTGACCCCAGCTTCTTTCAATTCTCTGAGGAGAATTTCAGAGCCTTCTGTCGCAAAATAAGTCTGGAGACTCTTGGCAATCACACCACCCAGACTTTCAATACTAGCCACTTCCTCTGGATCTGCCTGAGCCAGATTTTCAATCGAGTGAAAATGTTGAAGTAAAAGCTGACTGGCCTTGCTTCCGACATGGCGAATTCCCAAACCAAACAATAGTTTCTCAGCTGAGTTTTCCTTAGATGCTTGGATGGCCTGATACAGTTTAGAAGCAGACTTTTCCTTAACCCCCTCTAAAAGGAGGAAATCTTCTTCTTTCAAACGATAAATATCCGCCACATCCCTAACTAAATTCTCAGCAAAGAGTTTCTCAACAATAGATGGACCAAGGCCTGTAATATTCATAGCATCACGAGAAGCAAAGTGAATCAAACCTTCCATGATTTGGGCAGGACAACGCGGATTTATACAACGGAGAGCCACTTCATCTTCAAAGTGCAACAAGTCAGACTCACAACTTGGGCAGTTTGTAGGGATATCTAGTTTTTCTTCAGAAACCCGTTTGGACTCTACCACACGTAAAACGGCAGGGATGATGTCGCCAGCCTTATATACGATAACCGTGTCGTCTTTGCGGATATCTTTTTCAGCAATATAATCCACATTGTGCAGGGTCGCACGGCTAACAGTTGTACCAGCTAGTTGTACTGGTGTTAAATTCGCAGTTGGGGTTACAACACCCGTACGGCCAACTGTCCAGTCAACTGAGAGTAATTGAGCTTCTTTTTCTTCAGCTGGGAACTTATAGGCTACTGCCCACTTTGGAGCCTTGACGGTAAAACCAAGTTCTTCTTGGCTTGCTAAGTCATTAACCTTGATCACCACACCATCGATATCATAAGGCAGATTCTCCCGTTCCTCTCCTACTTCTTGGATAAAATTCCAGATTTCATCTATATTTTCAGCCAAAATCCGCTTAGGATTGACTACAAAACCAAGTTGTTCTAGGTGCTTCAAAACCTTTTCTTGGCTGTCACGAGTTGAAGGGCTGGCTTCTTGATAGAGAAACGTTGCAAGATTGCGCTTGGCAACTACTGCTGTATCCAACTGTCGCAGGGTTCCTGCCGCTGCATTACGAGGATTAGCAAATTCGGGCTCTCCATTTTCTTGTCGAGCTTGGTTAACCTGGTCAAAAGAAGCGCGTGGCATATAACATTCTCCACGAACTGTGATATCTAGTTCTTCTGGCAAAGTTAAGGGAATGTCCTTAACGCGTTTAAGATTTTCTGTAATATTTTCACCAATAGAACCATCACCACGTGTTGCCCCAGCAACCAAAATCCCCTTTTCATAAGTCAGCGAGATAGACAAGCCATCGATTTTCAGCTCACAAATATAGGTCGGATGAGCCACTTCCTTACGAACACGCGCATCAAAAGCTTCAAGTTCCTCACGTGAAAAAGCATCCTGCAAACTATAAAGAGGATACTGATGACTGTATTTTTCAAAACCATCTAAGACTTTACCACCAACACGATGGGTCGGACTGTCTGCTAACACTTGATCTGGATAGGCAGTTTCTAACTCAACCAACTCTCGGTAAAGGCGATCATACTCACTGTCTGAAACCGAGGGATTATCGCTGGTATAGTACTCAGCCGCATAGCGATTGAGCAAGGCGACTAACTCATTCATTCTTTTATTCATAAAACCATTTTACCATAAATTAAGCCCTCCTCACAAACGAGAAGGGCGGAAAAAACACTTAGATTGGAATTATTTTTGAAGTCCAAGCAAACTTATGTCTCTTTTTCAAAACGGGTTCGAACATAGCCTAGAGCTAAGAAAGATAAAACGACAACTCCAAGTCCTATAATCAAGAAAGAATAAAGATGGACACTTGGAAGAAAGGTCATTAAACCTGTTGCTATAGGCATAAATAGTATAGCTAAGGTATAAATCGAACTGAGAACTCTTCCCAGATATTCACCTTCAACCTTGGTTTGTACTTGAGTAAAAAAGTGAATATTGAAAATCGTCATAAAGAGTTCACAAACGAAATTGCCTGAAAAAGTAAGATAGGATGGGAGGGTAAATCCCATTATCATCACCCCAAGTCCAGTCAGAGCCAATAAAAACAAAAGCATTTCCATACTGGCTTTAATCTTGCTAGCTAACAGGGTCCCAACAATAGACCCAATAGCACCCATAGTTAAAATAGTGGCATAGGCACCTTGTACTCCATAGAGCTGATTTGAAAAGGGGAGGAGGTAATTAAAAGCTGCGAAAAAAAAATTGACACTTGAAGACATGACTAACAAAAAGAAGATTTCCTTTTGCTTCACAATATAGTGAACTCCCTCCTTGATATCAGAAAAAATAACTTTGAATGTAAGTTTCTTCTCCCCCAAAGTCTTCTCTTCTTTCTTTGGAAGCAGGGCTACCAAACCAAAAGCAAGAAAAAAACTAAGGGCATCTAATACCAAGATAATGCGAAGACTTGCGAATTGTAAAACCAAAAAAGAAAGCACAGGGGAACTCACACTGACAACCTGCATCACCAATTCCAAACGAGAATTGTAGAGGACCAGTTCATCTTTCTCTACCAATTCTGTGATAATGGCCTTATTTGCTGGTCTAGAAAAGGCAAAAGCAATAGCCTGCACAATATTAGCAACAATCAAAGCTCCAATCATCCAGCTGTCATTTCTTATAAAAGAAATAGCCAGACAAAGAATCCCACAAACAAGATCCATCGCCATTAAAATCCTACGACGAGAAAAACGGTCTGAAACGACTCCGCCAAAAGGATTTACGAGAATAGATGTGACGAGTTCAGAAATCTGATACATTCCTAAAACAGTCTGCCCGATAGTCCCCATGGACGCCAACCAAACACTATTTCCATAATCATAGAGCATATTCCCTATCTTGTTAACAGCTCCACGACTAATCAGCTGTACTGCATAGCGATTCATATAAAAACTCCTCTCAAATTTTGAAACTATTGTATCAAAACCGAAAGGAGCTTTTTCATTTTTCCCTTATTAGAGCATATTCCCTATCTTGTTAACAGCTCCACGACTAATCAGCTGTACTGCATAGCGATTCATATAAAAACTCCT
>NZ_JAHZPT010000015.1:0-37951 GCF_019929545.1 Streptococcus mitis | reverse complement strand
TACCATAGTCCGTACGGGATTCGAACCCGTGTTACCGCCGTGAAAAGGCGGTGTCTTAACCCCTTGACCAACGGACCAGAGTTATTTTCAACTCTTACTATTATACTGGCTTTTCAAACTTTGTCAACACTTTTTTTAAACTTTTTTCATTTTTTTTGCATAGCTTCTTACCGGCTACGGATATCAAACTCCTTAAACACAATACGTAAGTCTCTTAATACTCTTTGACGTCCTCGGAAGCGTTCATGTCTTAAGACGCGTTCTAACTCTTCTTGTTTGTCTTTACTTTGTTTGTTTCTATAATCTCTTAGTGTCTCATGAAAGAGATAATACTCATCTAGCCAGAGACCTCCCTCGCTTATACGATGACTAATCTCACCTACTTCTTCATAAGGTTCTTTATCATATCTACGCTTCTGGCTTTCTTGTTTACGGATATGGTCTAAAATTCGATTACGGAATTTAGTTTTGAAGTATTTTCGTAAACGAGGAATATCTTCTCCCAGCTCTTCTTCTCTACTAATCAATTCATGTAAGCAAATCATCCCCTCTTGGTCCCAATCCGATAAATCCCATAAATGAAGGTAATATTCATTTCTACACTTATATACAATCCCCTGGACTTCTTTATACAATTCTTTAAACATAACGTTCCCCTTTCTAGATACAGTTTAACAAATAATGAAGCTGATTCGGGTCTTTTCCCCGTTCTGTCCCCTTTACCTCCTCAACTGCACAAAAAAGAGAGGTCTTGCCTCTCTTGGGGTTATAATTCTGCAATTTGGTTTAGGTTTACTTCTGCAACTGTGTCATTACCAAACATAGAGATAATCATCTTCACTTTATTGTTATCAATCTCTGTAATCTTACCAGTATAGTCTGCAAAAGCACCATCAATGATACGTACAGTTTGACCAACTTCAACATCAATATCAAACTCTTGTACAGTTTGTCCCATAGAAACCAAGATATCACGGATTTCTTGTTCCAATAATGGAGTTGGTTTTGATCTATTTCCGTGAGATCCGACGAATCCTGTAACGTTTGGTGTGTTTCGAACAACAAACCAAGCTTCATCTGTCATCACCATTTCCACAAGAACATAACCTGGAAAGCGATTCTCTTCTACTTCTTTTCTCTTTCCATTTTTTTCAACTTGCACTGTTTGTGTTGGAATTTCAACACGTAAAATATTATCCAACATATTGTAGGTTTGTGCACGCTGTAATAGATTTTCTTTTACCTTATTTTCATAACCAGAATAGGTTTGTAAGACAAACCATCCTTTATCAAAACTATCCATGATACTTCCTTTCATAATAGAAGATTTTTAGCGTGAATAACTCCACAGATCTTCTAAAAAATGTTAATAAATCGAATCAGACCTGAAACAATCAATTTGTCAAAAATATAAATAATCACAACAAAGAAAGCAGTGTATTCCATGATAGAACGAAAATCTCTCCAGCTTTCCTTGCGAGTTGGCCATGTTGTGTCTTTAAGAAGTCTAAAAATATCTCCAATAAAACGCATCGCTCTCTCCTATCTCGTTTCTCTGTGTGTAGTGTACTTACCACAATGTTTACAAAATTTATTTACTTCTAGTCGTGTTGGCTTGGGGTTTCCGCTGATCTTGATTGAATAGTTTCTCGAACCACAAACCGCACAAGCTAGGCTTGCTTTTTTTAGTGCCATAACGCCTCCATCTTATCTATTATAACAAGAAAGCCAGGCTTTGACAAGCATCTTAACGAAATAGATTGACTACCGAATCCCATATCGTTTGAGCCTTTTCCTTAATCTTCGCATCCGAGATAGCACGACTAGCCTCATCTACCAGATTTTGTGCACGACTTCTAATATCAGAAAGGCTATTATCCGCCTGATTTTCTTCATTACGCTGTACTTGATTTCTTGTATTGGCTGGTGCAATTCCATTTTGCTTATAAGCATTTTCAACCGTAAAGGTACTTCCTGGCGTATAAGGTAAAATGGTATTAGCAATGTTTCTAAAGACATGAGCTGCACCGTTTGAAGTAGATCCTGCTAGATAGTGATTTTCATCAGTGGTAGGGAAACCAAGCCAGTGACTAATCACTACATCCGGAGTATAACCAATTACCCACTGGTCACTTGTGTATTCCGGATTGAAAACAGCTTCAGTTGTTCCAGTTTTTCCTGCCATGACATAGTCTGCAGGCGATGAACTAATACCTGTTCCGTTTGTAAATGTTCCCAACATCATACTGGTCATCTTGTCAGCTACAGACTTATCAATCACCCGTTTTTGTGAATTTTTATGGCTCGCAATGACCTGACCACTAGCATTTTCAATTCTACTAATAAAATGAGCTTCCGGCATTAATCCTTCATTTGCAAAGGCAGCATATGCTTGAGCCATTTGAAGAGGGTTGGTTTCAACACCGCTTCCCAGGGCGACACCAAGAACACGATCGACTTTTTCCATGTTGAGTCCGAATTTCTCGCCCGCCTCAAAAGCCTTATCAACGCCCAAATCATTAACAGTGGCAACAGCAGGTAGATTAAGCGATTCTGCCAAGGCTTGATACATAGGAACTTCTGGACTCGTTTTGATCCCTGCATAGTTATCAACTTTATAGCTGTCATACTGCATGGTATGGTTATCCAACTGCTTATTCAAAGCCCAGCCAGCTTCAACTGCAGGCGTATAAACAACTAAAGGCTTAATTGTAGAACCAGGGCTACGTTTTGATTGAGTTGCATAGTTGAAATTCCGGAATCCAGTTTTATCATTGCCAGCAACCTGACCGACAACTCCACGAACTCCACCTGTTTTCGGTTCGAGAGCTACACTTCCTGATTGAGCAAATGTTCCGTCCTCTGCCCTCGGAAATAGCGATGTATTTTCATAGACAACCTGCATATTTGCTTGATAGTTTTGGTCCAGCTCTGTATAAATACGGTAGCCATTATTGACAATTTCTTCCTCTGTTAGATTATACTTGGAAACGGCTTCGTTAACCACCGCATCAAAGTAAGAAGGATAGCGGTAATCTGAGATTTTTCCTTCATATTTATCGTGCAATTGCGAAGTCATATCAACTTCTGCAGCTTCGGTTTCTTGATTTTTATCAATATAACCCGCTGCCAGCATATTTTGCAAGACAGTATCACGACGATTAGTAGAATCTTCTACAGATTTCAAGGGGTTATACAGCTCTGGACCCTTTAGCATCCCTGCCAGAGTCGCAGCTTGATCCAGACTCACTTCTGATGCAGAAACTCCAAAGTATTTCTTACTCGCATCTTCTACACCCCACACACCATTTCCAAAATATGCGTTATTAAGGTACATGGTTAAGATCTGATCCTTACTATATTTTTTTGTTAATTCTAAGGCAAGGAAAAATTCTTTTGCTTTTCTCTCGACAGTTTGATCCTGTGATAGATAGGCATTTTTAGCCAGCTGTTGGGTAATAGTAGAACCACCACCTGAACGACCAGCAGTTACAATAGCCAAGAAGAAACGACCATAGTTAATCCCGTCATTTTTATAAAAAGAACGGTCTTCTGTCGCAATAACGGCATTCTGCAAATTTTTACTGATATCAGTCAATTCAACATAAGTTCCTTTTTGACCAGACAAGGCACCAGCCTCCTTTTCTTCACGGTCAAAAATGAGAGTTCGAGTTTTCAAGGCATTTTGCAAATCATTGACATTGGTTGACTTGGCTACAGCAAACAAATAGGTTCCAACTAGCAAGCTTGCACTCAAACCTAGTATAAGGACAATCTTTGTTAGATGATAGCGACGCCAGAATTTTCGAATTGGACCTACTTGGGCTAATTTTTTTCGATCACTACGAGAGCGACGTAAGCTAGTAGAATCAGAATCCTCTGATTCACTTGTTTCTTTTTTAAAAAGAGAAAGAAATTTCTCAAATAATTTATCTAATTTCATGCGTTTATTTTATCATCTTCATCATAGGAAGACAAGAATTTAGCTATTTCCTATCAAAATAGGGCTTTTTTTGTTACAATATCTGTATGAAATTCACATTTACATTACCAGACTCTCTACCTCAAATGACGGTAAAGCAATTACTTGAGGAACAACTCCTCATCCCTAGAAAAATCCGTCATTTTTTGAGAATCAAGAAACATATTTTGATAAATCAAAAAGAAGTTCATTGGAACGAGATAGTAAATCCTGGAGATGTTTGCCAATTGACTTTTGACGAGGAAGATTATCCCGAAAAAGAAATTCCTTGGGGCAACCCAAAACTTATTCAGGAAGTTTATCAAGATCAACACTTGATTATTGTAAACAAACCCGAGGGAATGAAAACGCATGGTAATCAGCCAAGCGAAATCGCCCTTCTTAACCATGTCAGTGCCTATGTTGGCCAAACCTGCTATGTCGTTCATCGTCTGGACATGGAAACCAGCGGTTTAGTTCTTTTTGCTAAAAATCCTTTTATCCTCCCTATTCTCAATCGCTTATTGGAGAAAAAAGAGATTGCTAGAGAATATTGGGCACTTGTTGACGGAAATATCAACAGCAGAGAGCTTGTTTTCAGGGACAAAATCGGACGTGATCGCCATGATCGTAGAAAACGAATAGTTGATACAAAAAATGGGCAATATGCTGAAACGCATGTAAGCAGATTAAAGCAATTCCCAAACAAAACGACCCTTGTCCGTTGTAAACTAAAGACAGGCAGAACACATCAGATTCGTGTGCACCTTTCTCATCATAAGCACCCTATCCTAGGCGACCCTCTCTATAATAGTAAATCAAAGACAAGTCGTCTTATGCTCCACGCCTTTCGACTGTCCTTTACCCATCCGCTTACTCTAGAGAAATTAAGCTTCACTACCCTATCAGATACTTTTGAAAAAGAGTTAAAAAAGAATGGATGATAGCGTCATCCATTTTTAAATATTTAAAAAGCAAGACCAGAGGCCTTGCTTTTTATCGACTCAAGAATTATTTAGCGATTTTTGCGAAGTATTCAAGAGTACGAACAAGTTGTGCAGTGTATGACATTTCGTTGTCGTACCATGATACAACTTTAACCAATTGTTTACCGTCAACGTCAAGAACTTTAGTTTGAGTTGCGTCAAACAATGAACCGTAAGACATACCTACGATATCTGAAGATACGATTGGATCTTCTGTGTAACCGTATGATTCGTTTGAAGCTGCTTTCATAGCTGCGTTCACTTCATCAACAGTAACGTTCTTTTCAAGAACAGCTACCAATTCAGTAACTGATCCAGTTGGAGTTGGAACGCGTTGTGCAGATCCGTCAAGTTTACCGTTCAATTCTGGGATTACAAGACCGATAGCTTTTGCAGCACCAGTTGAGTTAGGAACGATGTTTGCAGCACCAGCGCGAGCACGGCGAAGGTCACCACCACGGTGTGGTCCGTCAAGGATCATTTGGTCACCAGTGTAAGCGTGGATAGTAGTCATCAATCCTTCAACAACACCAAAGTTATCTTGAAGAGCTTTAGCCATAGGAGCCAAGCAGTTTGTAGTACATGAAGCACCTGAGATAACTGTTTCAGTACCGTCAAGAACGTCGTGGTTAGTGTTGAATACAACTGTTTTAACGTCGTTTCCACCAGGAGCAGTGATAACAACTTTTTTAGCTCCACCAGCGTGCAAGTGTTTTTCAGCAGCTGCTTTCTTAGCAAAGAAACCAGTAGCTTCAAGAACGATTTCTACACCGTCGTTAGCCCAGTCGATTTGTTCTGGATCACGTTCAGCAGAAACTTTGATGAATTTACCGTTAACTTCAAATCCACCTTCTTTAACTTCAACAGTACCGTCGAAACGACCTTGAGTTGTGTCGTATTTCAACAAGTGTGCAAGCATAACTGGATCTGTAAGGTCGTTGATACGAGTAACTTCAACACCTTCTACGTTTTGGATACGACGGAAAGCAAGACGACCGATACGTCCGAAACCGTTAATACCAACTTTAACTACCATTAGTGATTTCCTCCTTATGAAAATCATGAAATTTTTATTGTGAAAAGAGTAACTTGAATCACTACAAATCACCTTTCAACAAACCTATTATATAACTATTTAAGTTTAATTGCAAGTACGGGCGTTGTTTTTTATCTATACCCCACTTATTTTTCTTTCTCCTTTGAAAGCCTATACTGCTGTCTTTCTTTGTCTACCTAGTCATTTCCCACTTTCCTTTTCAGATGAAAAGTGAAAATTGAAAAGATAAAAATTATTTTCAATCTTCCAATTTTACAAAAAAGAGACAGGAAATTCCTGCCTCTAGGCTGATAACAATTATTTACGGCGTCCTGGTCTTTCTTTGTAGCCATAGTAAGAATCTTCGATGATTTCTTGCATATGGTCAACCATTGGAAGGCGTGGGTTAGCAGGTGAACATTGGTCTTCGTAAGCAAGGAAGGCCAATTCACGTGAATGTTCTTTCCATTCTTTTTCATCAATTCCTTGTGCTTTGAAGTTCATTTGGATACCTACGCGCTCACCAAGTTCGTAGACAGCTTTTGCGTAAGATTCCACACCTTCTTCTGGAGTAGAAGCTGGAAGTCCAAGCATGCGTGCGATATCTTGGTATTTTTCATCTGCACGGTAGTAGTTGTACTTAGGCCATGTTGCTGTCTTAGCTGGACGTGTACCGTTGTAGCGGATGACGTATGGAAGCAAGATTGCATTTGTACGACCGTGGATTGTGTGGAATTGCGCACCAATCTTATGTGCCATTGAGTGAGAAATACCTAGGAAGGCATTAGCAAAGGCCATACCAGCGATTGTTGAAGCGTTATGCATTTTCTCACGTGAGTGGAAGTCTGCATTCTTAACTGAGCTTTCAAGGTTTTCAAATACAAGCTTGATGGCTTGAAGTGCAAGACCGTCAGTGTAGTCGCTAGCCATTTGTGATACGTAAGCTTCAGTCGCGTGAGTCAATACGTCCATACCAGTGTCCGCAGCAACAAATCCAGGAACTGTCAATACCAAAGCAGGGTCTACGATTGCCACAGTTGGTGTCAATGAGTAGTCAGCGATTGGGTATTTACGGTTATTTGCTTTATCAGAGATAACGGCAAATGGTGTTACTTCAGATCCTGTACCAGATGTTGTTGGGATTGCGATGAATTTAGTCTTCTTACCAAGCAATGGGAATTTGAAGGCACGTTTACGGATATCCATGAATTTTTGAACAAGGTCACGGAAGTCCACTTCTGGTTGTTCATAGAAGAGCCACATTACTTTAGCAGCATCCATTGGAGATCCACCACCAAGAGCGATGATTGTATCTGGTTTGAAGGCACGCATGATTTCAGTACCACGTTCAACTGTAGTGATATCTGGATCTGGTTCTACATCAGCAAAGATTTGGTAAACAACCTTATTGCGACGAAGATCAAGTTGTTCGATGATACGATCAAGGAAACCAAGCTCTACCATGGCATGGTCAGTAACGATCATGACACGCTCAACGTCACGACATTTTTGAAGGTATTGAATTGAATCACGTTCAAAGTATGTTTTTGAAGGAAGTTTCATCCATTGCATGTTATTTCTCCGTCTTCCGACTTTTTTGATATTCAAGAGGTTAATGGCACTAACGTTATCCCCAACTGAGTTTCGTCCGTAAGAACCACATCCAAGTGTCAATGATGGCAAGAAGGCATTGTAAACGTCCCCGATACCACCGAAAGTAGAAGGTGAGTTACAGATAACACGAATAGCTTTAACAGCTTTACCAAATTCTTTAGTCAATTCTTCGTCAGCTGTGTGGATAGCTGCTGAGTGTCCAAGACCGTTAAATTCAACCATTTGACGAGCTTTGGCAATACCATCTTCACGGCTTTCAGATTTCAAAACTGCGATAACTGGTGACAATTTTTCACGGGTCAATGGCTCGTTTTCACCAACTTCTTTACATTCTGCAGCAAGAATGTTTGTTCCTTCTGGAACTGTAAATCCTGCTTGTTCTGCAATCCAAGTTGCTGGCTTACCAACGATGTCAGCGTTCAATTTCGCACCAGCACAGTTTTTGCTGTTTGCTTTCACGCCGAAGCAGAATTCTTCAAGAAGAGCTTTTTCTTTTTTGTTTACAAAGTAAGTGTGGTAAGATTTGAACTCTGCTACAAATTCATCGTAAATTTCTTTATCAATGATAACCGCTTGTTCAGATGCACAGACCATACCATTATCAAATGATTTAGACATAACGATATCGTGTGCTGCTTGACGGATGTTTGCTGACTTTTCAACATAAGCTGGAACGTTTCCGGCACCTACTCCAAGAGCTGGTTTACCACATGAGTATGCAGCTTTAACCATGGCATTACCACCTGTTGCAAGGATTGTTGCAACACCTTCGTGGTTCATAAGGGCACTAGTTGCTTCCATAGATGGTTCAGTGATCCACTGTACACAGTTTTCAGGCGCTCCTGCTTTAATCGCAGCATCACGAACGATTTGAGCTGCGTGAGCTGATGATTCTTGAGCTGATGGGTGGAAGGCAAAGACGATTGGATTACGTGTCTTCAATGAAATCAATGCCTTAAAGATTGCTGTTGATGTTGGGTTTGTTGTTGGAGTGATACCACAAACAACGCCAACTGGTTCAGCGATGAGAGTCAATCCTGTTACATCGTCTTCTTCGATAACGCCAACTGTTTTAGTGTGACGCATATTGTTTACCACGTGTTCACAAGCAAACAAGTTCTTAGTTGCTTTATCCTCAAATACACCACGTCCTGTTTCTTCAAAGGCATGTAAAGCCAATTCTCCGTGGGCATCCAAAGCCGCTACTGACGCTTTAGCTACGATGTAGTCGACCTGTTCTTGGTTGAGTTTACGCATTTCCTCAAGAGCAACTAAAGCTTTTTGCACCAAGCCGTCGACATGCTTTTCAGCAGCGAGTTTCTTTTCTTCTGGTGTCACAGTTTTTTTATCAGCCATATTTTCCTCCATAGCTTTCAAGGATTGATATCCTTTGTTAATTTTTTCACAAGTTTATTATAACGCATTATTTCAACTTTGTAAACAGTTTCATAAACATTTCACAAAGAATTTTTTATTGTTTGTGAATTTTTTCTCATTTTCTTTACTTATCAAGTTTTTTCTTTAGAGTTTGTGAAATGAATTTCAAATATTTTTTTATTTCACAAGCTTGATTGGAAGAGGAGCTTGGAAAGAGATAGATTTTCTAGTAAGCGCTTACTTTTAAATGATAACAATACCTCCTTTGATAAGGAGGCTTTATTTTTGTTGAAAAACGCCTTGTTTAAAAGTCCCTTCATAAACGACTTCTTGTTCTGTTGTTAGTTTCCCTTTTCCTTCAGCCTGACCATTTACAAAATCACCTTCGTAGGTCCAGCCTTCTTTAGATTGAAAGGTACCTTTTCCGTTGAAGGCTCCATTGTTGAAACCACCAGTATACTGGTCCCCATTTTGGAAGGTAATGGTTCCTTGACCATTCATTTTACCACGTACAAGACTGCCGTCGTAAACAATCGTTCCATTATCAAGCTTTAGAACACCTTTTCTAGGAATATTTAGAAAAAAAACGAGTATAGCACAGAAAACAATCGTAACTACTGCCAAACGCTCTAAACGTGGACGAGTCAGATACACTCGATACTTTTCGTAAAAATTCTTAAGATTTTCCACCTTCACTCTCCTTTTCTAAACGTTCTAACCAAGCTTGACAGCCCTCTTGAACACGCTGATAGGTCTCTTCAAAATCTCCTGTATACCAAGGATCTGGAACACTTTCATATGCAAATGAGTAAATCTTATCTTGACAGTCTACTGGACACATCTGACGTAAGTCAGAAACATTTGAAGCGTCCATTCCGATAATATAATCAAAGGCTTCAAAATCTTCCTTACTAATTTGAAGCGATGTTTTGGCTTTGTCGTAAGGAATCTGATACTGTTGAAAAATCCCTTGCGTTCCCTTATGAATCGGATTGCCATGTTCCCAAGAAGAAGTCGCTCGACTTTGGATTTCATAATTATCTGTCATTGATTTCATAACAAACTCGGCCATAGGACTACGGCAAATATTCCCCAGACAGACAAAGACTAGTTTTTTCATCCCATTTCCTTTCTTTTATAGAAAAACGGGAGTTAGTAATCCCGTCTTATTTTTCAATTGCACCTTCGAGTGAAGCTGTTTCTTTCAGCGGTAGTACTGTCTTGATAGCAGCTAGTTCAAAAGTCAAGTAAACTCCATCTACATCAAGAACAATCGTTCTCTTCTCCGTATCTACTTCATCAACTGTTCCGTAAAGTCCACCGATTGTAATCACTTCATAGCCCTTTTGTAGTTTGTTTAAGCTTTCCATACGTTTTTGTGCTTGTTTCTTTTGAGAGCGTTGCATAAAGAACATCAAGCCCAACATCGCTATAAGCATAATTAAAAATGTATAATTTGGATTCATTTTATTCTCCTTTGTCTTTTACATAGGACTACTATATCAAATTTCAGCTACTTTTACAAGGTTGTACCTTGCTTTTCTAGTAAGAAAAACCAGAGCTTGCGCCCTGATTTTTAGGATTATTTCAAATTTTGAACGACTTTTACAAGATTTTCGACAGTAAAGCCATATTCTGCCAATACTTTTGGTGCTGGGGCAGATGCTCCGAAGGTATCAATACCAAGAACTGCACCATCTAGTCCAACATATTTGTACCAGTTTTGAGTTGCACCCATTTCGACTGCAACACGACGGCGAACTGCATTTGGAAGAATTTCTTCCTTGTAAGCTGCATCTTGTTTATCAAAGACATCTGTGGATGGCATGCTGACTACACGGACTTTTGCTCCTTGACTAGCCAATTCTTTGGCAGCTGAGACAGCAAGATTGACCTCTGAACCTGTCGCAATCAAGATGGTATCAAAGTCTGCTGCATTTTCATAGACAACATAGGCACCTTTTGCAACCTTGTCGAAGTCTGTTCCATCTTCAACAGTCAAATTCTGACGTGTCAAGACAAGGGCAGTTGGCGTTTTCTTACTTGTCACTGCAAGGTACCAAGCTGCTTGCGTTTCACGCGCATCTGCTGGACGGAAAACATTCAAATTTGGCATAGCACGAAGACCTGCTAAGTGCTCAACTGGTTCGTGAGTCGGACCATCTTCCCCGACTGCGATTGAATCGTGGGTAAAGACATAAGTCACAGGAAGTCCTTGTAAGGCTGACAAGCGAACAGCCGCCTTCACATAGTCAGAGAAGACGAAGAAAGTTCCACCGTATACACGAAGTCCACCGTGAAGAGCCATCCCGTTCAAGATAGTTCCCATTGCAAATTCACGAACACCAAACTGAATGTTACGGTTCAAGCGATTAGCATCGTCTTGAAGCCCGTCCGTTTTGATATAAGTCATGTTTGAGTGAGCAAGGTCAGCTGATCCACCTAGGAAGGTTGGTAACTTAGCTGCCACAACATTCAAGGCATCTTGGCTTGAATTACGAGTTGCTTGAGAGAAACCATTTTCTAAAGCTGGGAAGTCTGCTGGAGTCACTTCAACTGGATCACGTCCATCAATAATGGCTTCTACTTCTGCAGCCAATTCTGGGTGAGCTTCTTTATAGTCAGCAACTAATTTAGTCCAAGTTTGATAAGCTGATGCGCCACGGTCTGCAACATGTTCTTTGAAATCAGCATAAACTTGTTCTGGAATTTCAAATGGTTCATAGTCCCAACCGAGAGCTTGACGAGTAGCTGCAGTTTCATCTGCTCCAAGAGGGGCACCGTGTACAGCATTCGTTCCCTGTTTATTTGGAGAACCGTATCCAATAACCGTCTTCACTTCAATCAAAGATGGCTTGCCTGAAGCTTTAGCTGTTTCGATAGCAGCATGAATAGCTTCCAAGTCTGTTCCATCTTCAACCAAGGCAGTATGCCAACCGTAGGCATTGTAACGGTCACGAACACTTTCTGTAAAGGAATCCTTTGTCTCACCATCCAAGTTGATATCATTTGAATCATAAAGAACAACCAACTTGTCTAGTTTTTGCAGACCTGCGTATGAAGCCGCCTCGCTTGAGACACCTTCCATCAAGTCTCCGTCTCCACAGATAACATAAGTATAGTGGTCAAAGATATTGTAGCCTTCACGATTATATTTGGCTGCCAAAAATCGTTCTGCTTGGGCAAAACCAGTGGCAGTTGAAATCCCTTGACCTAAAGGACCTGTTGTAGCATCAATTCCTGCTGTATGACCAAATTCTGGGTGACCTGGTGTTTTTGAACCCCATTGACGGAAGCTCTTGATCTCATTCATACTAACATCTTCAAAACCAGAAAGGTGAAGAAGGGCATAAAGAAGCATTGAACCATGACCTGCTGAAAGAATAAAACGGTCACGGTTAATCCAGTTTGGTTGAGCTGGATTGATACGAAGTTGTTTTGTAAAGAGGCTGTAAGCCATCGGAGCCGCTCCCATAACCACACCTGGGTGACCTGAGTTGGCTTTGTTGATAGCGTCAATACCTAGGAAACGAATTGCATTAACAGATAGATTTGACATAGAATTTCCTTTCTATTTGAGGTGATGATTGAATCACACATTCTATTTTACTATTATATGAAAAAATACATAGAATAGCAATTAAACAATTCGACGCTAGATAAGTCTCCTATTTTCTACTCTCTTGTCGCCTGATAGTAGGGAAGTAAGCGTTCATAAGCATCTTCTAATTTTTCTAAAATCACTTCTAATGATTGGGTTTCTACAAAAGAAACATCTGCTTTAACTAACACTTTTCGGATTTCTTGACTGCCTATCTTCTCGACTAAGACCTGACGATTTTCCTCAGTAGCCTCCATCTTATGACTTTCTCCATTTGAGTAGACTAAGTAATAAACACCTTCTACTGGTGGAATTTCTAAAACCTTGGCCTGCTTGCCTAAAGTTTGCTCATCTTTCTTGCGCTCGATGAAACTGACTTCTAAGGAAATACCAAAATCAGAAGGATTCCCGTACAAACGTAAGGCTAGCATAGGCTCTGTCATTTGTCCGTCTCTCTGTATATAAACCCAAAAATGTGGTCGTAAACGTTGCGCCTGATTCATCCACTGGCTAGTCTGTTGGAGGTGCCATTCTGGATGGCTTGCTTGAAAGGCTTTAGCTAGCTCTGTAAAAGCCTTTCTGGCCTCTTGACCTTTGTGGCGGAATGCCAGCATCTTCTCTCGCTCTGCTCCCGCCTTATCAGGATTACGGTACTGCAAACCAGCAAAGTCTAGATAGTCTCTTATCTTATTCAACATTAATTTAATCTCCTCCAACTAGCAAAAAATCAGGAGAACCCTGATTTTGTTTATTCTGTATCTACAACGACATAGCGATTTGGCTCATCACCCTCAGAGTAACTAGTCACGCCATCCATACGTGAAATAATACGATGAATAATCTTACGTTCGCTATTCGACATTGGATCCGTTTGATGACTACGGCCTTCTTCTAAAACACGAGTCGCCAATTTTTGAGCATAGGTCTGCAAGACTTCTGCACGATGTTCAACATAATCATTGACATTAATAGTAATGTAGAAAGTTCTTGAATAGCGGTTATAAAGATAATTTTGAGCCAATAGTTGCAAGGCCTTCAAGACTTTGCCATGGTAACCGATAATACGACCTGGTTCGTTGGTGTCAATTTGTAAATTGATGCTACGACGGTTATAGTCATTTGAAATCGTCGCCTCAACGTCCATATCATCAATGATTGTTTGGACATAAGTCGTTACTTCCGTAGCTACTTGTTCAATGTCAAAACTCGGTTCAACCTTTAAGCCCAAATCTTCTAATTCTTGACTTTCAGTTTGTTCAGCTTGACTCTCAACAATCGGAGTTTCTACTTCTTCCCCGAAACCAGCTTCTTCAAGCTGTAATTCATTTAAAATCTCAATATGCCCAGTTTCTTCTAAAATGGTGTTAGCATGTTTTTCATTTTTCAAAATTTCAGCCTTAACTTCATCAGAAACCCCTTGGCCTTCTTCTTCAATCTTTTTAATTGCTTCTACAACATGCCCTAAATCAACAGTCGCTTGACTAACTGTTTTGACTGGTTCATTTTGTTCGTTAATTTCTTTAGGAACACCCTTTACAGCCTGCTGGTTAGCTTTAATGACCGTTGTTTCACTAATAGCTTCAATATCAACTTGAGCTGTTTTTTTACCAAATAAACCAAGAAAGCCATTTTTTTCACGAGAAATGACTTTGATGTGAGCCTTCAGTCTTGGGATATCTAATTCTTTCAATCCTTTCTGGATTGCTTCTTCAACAGTTGAACCTGTAAATACTACCATTACCAGATTCCTCCTTATTATTTCGTTTTCTGAGCCTTTTTCTTGGCTTTTCTTTTTCTATTTTCCAAATCTTTCTGTGCCTGAACTACCGCCTCGCGCTCTGCGATAATCTTGAATGGATTGTTCAAGAAATAGGTTTGCAAGACTTGATAAGCATTGGACACTGTCCAGTAGAGGGCGACTCCACCTGGTGCATAAACTGCAAAGATAAAGATCAAGACTGGAATCCCATACATCATCGCAGTCGTAGCGCCATTACGCTCAGACAAGGCCTTGTTGGACAACCAAGTACTTAAAAAGGTAAATACAGCTGCTAAAATCGGAAGAACAAGGGTTGTATCCACACCACCAAGGTTAATCCATAAGAAATGACCTGTCTTTAAAAAGTCAACTCTTGATAGAGCTTGGAACAAGGCCAAGATAACCGGCATCTGAATCAAAATCGGCCAAAGAGAATCTGACTGTCTGACACCCATTTCTTTAAAGACTTTACGCATTTCTTGCTCTAGCTTAGTTCTGCTTTCCATATCTCGACCTGGATATTGTTCTCGAAGCGCCTTAATACGTGGTTGAGCTTCCTGCATTTTTCTGGAAGCCACCATTTGCACTTGAAAGACTGGCAAAAGCAGTGTACGAATCAAGATCGTAAAGAGGATAATCCCCACTCCAATACTGATATCAAATGATAAAAAGCGAATGATTTCAGCAAAGAAGTAAACAAACTTACTCCAAAAATCAGTCGAATCTGCCGTAATATCGCTAGTTGTCCCATTAGTTGCACAGGCTGTCATGATCAATAGAGATAAACCTAGCAAACTAGTCAACTGTAGTTTCTTTTTCACTCCCATTTCCTTCCTGGTAAATCTTTGATAATTTTAATACGTGGAGTAGATTTTTCTCCATCTCTGCGTATCCCAAGGTTTCAACCCCTTTTCGAGCAATGACAACAAAGTCGACATCTTCTACCAGACTCCCTTTTGCATTCTGGATAATATGTCTAATTCGTCGCTTGATTTGATTTCTAGTGACTGCATTCCCCAGCTTTTTGCTAACTGATAGACCTACTCGAAAATGGTTTTTCTGGTTTTCTAATTGGTAGACAACAAATTTGCGATTGGCAAAACTTGTTCCTTCCTTGAAAATCGCCTTAAAATCTTTCTCTCTTTTTACACGAAAGTTTTTCTTCAAAACTCAACTCCATCTATTAAATTACTACTATTATACCATATTTTTCAAAAAAGCCAATCATAGCAAGGTTTTGGACAATTTCATCAGAAAAAGAAGCTGGAAAAATCACTTTCCCAACTCCTTGTACGGAATATTTTTTCTGATTTTTGTTATTTTTTCAAGCGTTCAACGTCACGGGCAATGACCAATTCTTCATCAGTTGGAATAACCAAAACACGGATTTTCGCTGCCTCTGTTGAGATGTCTCCTGTCACACCAAAGACGTTCTTCTCTGGGTCAACATCACAGCCAAACCAAGAGATACCTGAGATAACATCTTCACGTACATTTGCAGCATTTTCACCGATACCTGCAGTAAAGATAATAGCATCTGCTCCATTTAGGACTGCAAGGTATTGACCGATATGTTTTTGGATACGGTCAACATACATTTCATAAGCCAAAGTGGCATCGTGATTCCCTTCTTCCATAGCAGCAATCACATCACGCATATCACTAGATTTACCTGAAACCCCCATCAGTCCTGATTCACGATTAAGGATGCGACTAATGTCTTCAGGCGTATTAAAGTCCTCTGTATATTGCATTAAGTAAGGAATGATAGCTGGGTCAATATCCCCTGTACGAGTTCCCATCATCACACCACCAAGTGGAGTGAATCCCATTGAAGTATCGACAGATTGACCACCCTTAACAGCTGTAATAGAAGCACCATTACCGATGTGGCAAGTAATCAATTTCAAGTCTTCTAATGGACGTCCCAAGAGTTTTGCAGCTTCTCCCGCTACAAACTGGTGACTTGTACCGTGGGCACCATATTTACGAACCTTGTTTTCTGTGTAATATTTTGTTGGTAGAGGATAGCGATAAGCTTTCTCTGGCATAGTTGTGTGGAATGAAGTATCAAAAACAACTACACTGGTGATGTCTGGCAACAATTCCTTGAAGGCACGAACACCTGCCGCATTAGCTGGATTGTGGAGAGGAGCCAACAAGCTCAACTCTTCAACTTTTTCTAAAACATCTCCCCCAACAACTGTTGATTCTTTGAAATATTCTCCACCTGCAACAACACGGTGTCCAACACCTGTAATCTCGTCATAAGCCTTGATAATATCGAAACGAATCAAATCATCCAATAAAATTTTAACAGCTTGTGTATGATTTTCGATATCCAAAATTTGTTGTTCAGAACGGCCATCAAATTTTACAGTTGAAATTGAATCTTTCAAACCGATACGTTCAATCAACCCTTTCGCCAATACTTTTTCTTCTGGCATTAAGTATAATTGCCATTTCAAACTTGAACTTCCCGCATTGATTGCAATTGTTTTTGTCATAACATGATACCCCTTTTTAAGCGTTTTCATCTATTATAACAAAATCTATTTTATATTTCAGTACCTTGAGTCCATTTTTGAAAATTTTCTTTAAATTTCATTAAAATACTTGCATCTTGCAAACTAGCAAGTGGATAAACAAAGGGTTCTACTGCTATTTCACTTTTCTTCTGTAAGATAAAAATCGTCTTGGATTGTTTGGCATTAGCAAAGAGATTTTCAGGCAAACTAATCATGGCAGTCAAACTTGCCTCCTCTTTCAACCAGCCTTTCAACAAGTCACTTTGAGGGCTGGTCAACAAATCACTCGGAGCGAGAAAAATAGCGTATCCATCTGACTTGAGGTACTTAAGTCCTTGTTCCATTAGCAAGTGATGGGCGTAAGTATGTTCTTGACTAGAAGCAACTTGATGGCGCGACGCAACGGCATCATCAGGATAATAGCCGACAGGCAAGTCGCTGATGACCACATCGCTTTCTTTGAGCATTTGTGGACGAACGGCATCTCCTTGGACAAAGCCAGCCTGCAAACCAATTACATCTGCCATGCTAGCTGCCAGATCAATCAGCAAATCATCCACTTCCATTCCCAAGTAATCCACCTTTTTATCAAGCGAGGTCAAGAAAGTAGCGCCTAGAATTCCCATCCCAGAACCCATTTCGAGGATCGTAATCTCCTCCTCTTTAAACAACTCTTCCACAATAAACACCAAAAGTAAAGCAATGGCATCTGGTGTAAACTGGTGATTGGCCTGTAGGGGCTCTGTCTGCCCAGCCTTCATCAAGAGAAACTGGTAGGTCTTGAGCCACTCTTCTTTGCGTAGTGCTAAACGCTTAAGGGCTTGATTGTTGTCTTTGACCTGCTCTAACTCAGTCTCACCATCCAA
This sequence comes from Streptococcus mitis, assembly GCF_019929545.1. Taxonomy (GTDB): domain Bacteria; phylum Bacillota; class Bacilli; order Lactobacillales; family Streptococcaceae; genus Streptococcus; species Streptococcus mitis_BU. The sequence continues at coordinate 20,223 of NZ_JAHZPT010000015.1, read as the reverse complement.
ATAGATGCTGTTTTGCTCCACCAGGGCGTCATAAAAGTTGGTCGCCAAATCACTTTGAATGACTTGGACATTCTCTAGTAAATAGGTATAAGCTTGTTCAATTTTTTCAAAATCCATATTCCTATCTTATCAAATTTCCCTTCTTTTTTCCATCCTTATAGAAAAATCACTCCCTGACTAGGCGAGTGATTTTTGGGCTACTGTTAAAAAGAGTTCTGAGTAATTTCCTTGAAACAGGTCTTCAGCGCTATAGAGGATCTGACTATGCACAGATGAAAAACCAAACTGGGCTAGCCTGTTTTCCAGTTCAACCAATTCAAATCCATGATGGTTAGCTTCTGTCTTGGTAAAATCAGCAATGAGGAGTTGTCCATCTTCCTTCAAATGTTGATGAAACAGTGAGAGAGCCGCATCCAAATCAATATGGTGAAGAACCCGACTAACGACAATAATATCAAACTCTTGCTTCAAGGGATTTTCCAATAAATCTTGCTCCATAAACTGGATATTCTTGATTGCTTGCTGCTCCGCTTTCAAACGAGCTTGCTCCAGCATTTTCTCAGAAATGTCTACAAGAGTGACAGACTTAGCCTGCTTGGCTAGGGGCAAGGCTAACAGACCCGTACCACCACCAAAATCCAGAATTTCTTTGTCTGATAGAAAATCAAGCTGTTGCTCAATAGTGTGATAAACCAAGTTTGCAAGGAAGATGTTTTTAGGTGAATCGAAAGTTTCTGCTTTGTGGTTAAAATCATGTTTCATATCTTTAGTTTAGCATAAAGTAGTTGAATTGACTAGGAATTCTCTTTCTTTTCAGACTTCTCTTCTGATTTTTTCTTTTCCGCTTGATTACTTGAATCAGTCACTACCTTTTCCTTTTTATCCGTTTTCTCTTCTTTGATTTTGACTGAAGGAAATAGGAACTCATATTGACTCTTAGGCGTACGAACCGTCGTCACCAAGCCAGTTTTCTTGTTTTGATAGCTTACCTGACCCAGATTAAAGGCCTGTTCCCCACTTTCTTGCTCAACCCTATCTTTGGCTCGTTTGGCCATGGCAAAAGCGATTAACTTTTCTTTATTTAAAGCATAGTCTTGATAGTGGACGACTTGTCGGTTCAAATAGAACTGCAATAAAAGGCTGAAAATGGCTGCCATGGTGACTGCATAGAGGAGAACTCCTGCTTTAACTTTTTGCTTTTTCCACACGATAGATGAACTCCCTTTCTAAGCCTTTTTGAAACTGGAAACGAAAACGAACCACTTGATTCTCCTCTATAATCTGAGCTGATTTGAGTCCATAAACCATAGGTTGATAACCTCGTCCACTGGCATCAGTTTTTCGAAAATCGTCCGATTTAGACTTGCCTATCGCAATTTCCTTGCCATCCTGCTTCATATAAATGCGATTGCCTTCTACTTTTTCGAACTGTGAACGGTCTAATTCTGCCTCCAGCTGGTCTACAAATAAGAGCCACTCTTTTTGCTCGCTTTGTTGCTGGTAGCGAACTTCTGAAATGAGGAGCTGACTCATGGCTTGAAAGAGGAGTAAGCTTCCACTGATGACAATGAGGGCAATCAGGGATTCTAACAAGGTAAAAGCCTTGACCTTATAGCTCTTTGATAGCCAACAACTGTTCTGAGCCATAGTAGACCTCCAATCCTTTTTCACTAGAAAACACCTGAATCTCAACTCCGTTTATGTTTACCTGATTTTGACCTGTCTGCAAAGCCATCTTAGCTACACGCAAGATCTCTTCTTTCTGCAAGATTTTTGCTTCTTCTTGCCTATTTTTCTGAATTTGGCCCAAAAGGAGGGTCGCAATGCTGGCAAAGATAGCTAGAGCGACTACGGCTTCCAGTAAAATCACTGCCCTAATTTTTTGTTTCCTTAATGCGTTTAATTTTTCCATTTCCTAGATATAATTGATAACGAATCGCTCCTTTACTGGTCTGAAATTCAACCTTAGCTAGGGACGAATTACCCCCAGCTCGGTCAAATGTAATACTTTGGCCTGATGGTGCCTGAATTCCTTTAGGAACTGTCAACTTTTGACTGCCGTTACTGATCGTCTGCCCATCTAAGTTCAGACTAGCCTTTTGCTGACTGGCTACACTACGTTTTTGTGTTTCCCGATAGAGTTCTTCAAACTCCATAAAGAAAATCTGCTCCTCTACCGCCGCAAAAGTGGACTGGACAGAGTCGGACAAGCCCAAGGCAAGGATACTCACAAGACCCAAAACTAATAGACTTTCCAGCATGGTAAAGGCCTTAATCATTGACTTTACGATTTGCTCCTCCGTTTTTAGTATAGTATTCATTATAGGCTTTAGCCTGTTCAGGAGTAATACGCCCATCTGCTTGTAACTTGCTTAGGCTAGCATCTTCATTTTTATCCAAGCTATAAAGCTCTGCCTGGCTTTCTACCACCTTAACAACAGCAGCTTTTCCTTTGTCGTTGACTGCTTCTTTTTGCTTGGTCAGATTAGGTACAAAGAGTAATAGAAGCACACTGATGATGAGCAAGACCACCAACATCTCCACAAGTGTGAAAGCTTTAACCTTAGCTTTTTTCAAGAATGTCATCATTTTTTTCATTTTAAAAATTTACCTCCATATTTTGATACATGGGCATGAGCATTGCCGCATAAAGTAAAACGATAATCAGTGCCACAAAGATAAAAACCAGTGGCTGCACAAAATTCATGGTGCGATTGACTCGAGTAAAAAAGGCCTCCCAAGTTTTTTCAGCATAGATTTCCAACTCACTACCCAGCTTGGACTTGACTTCCCCATATTCAATAATCAAGCTCAACTCCTTCTTAAAGAATGGATATGTCGCTATCGTCTGAGAAAATTCCTGACCATTTTGTAAGGATCTAGCTAGATTTTGACCGATTTCTTTAAAGAGATGAGAACCCTGTTCCTGCATGATCTGAAAAATCTGCGTCAGCTCCATTCCCTGTGAAATCATATTCCCCCATTCACGCGCATAATAGGCTGTCAAATAGGTCTGCACAAAGATTCCAAGAAAAGGAAGGCGTGCTAGGATAGAAAAGACGCGCATCTTAGAACTTCTTTTATAAAAAGTTAGTGCTAAAAGGACACCTACTGAAACAAGGCCTACCATTCCTAGAAAGATTTGTGGCAGATTGCCGATAATTTGGGTGGCAATATTGCTACTATCCAGTTGTGGTAGTAGATAGTTCCGTAGCCCCAGCATGATTAAAAGAAGAAATCCCAGTAAAATCAAAGGATAGGTCGCTACTTCAATTAGTTTTTTCTTGACCTTGGCCAGATTGTCTAGATACTCTTCTATCTTTCCCAAACTCAGGTGGAGATTTCCATGGACTTCCGCTAGGGATAACTGAGTGACAATGGCACTTGAAAATCCCAAACCTTCCATCATTTCTGAGAATGATTTCCCCTGAGACAAGCCCGTGCGCATCTGGGTCACGCACTGCTTGTCCAACAAGGCACTCCTATCTAAAAAGGAGATAGTCTCCACTAGATGAAAACCGCTGGAAAAGAGATTATTAAATAAGGTGATGATATTTTTTTGCTTAGCTGTAGCTAATTTTTTCCGTTTCAGCCTGAAGACTTGTGATATGTCCATCTTTAAGAAGCTGGTCAATCTGTTCATTCCAGCTAGTTGGTTGGTGTTCTTGATAGTCTTTGTTTGCAAAGTCAACGATTCCTCCTCCCCCGATTAATCTCTGATAGCAGACTCCTTGCAGAACGACTGCCAATTCCTCCGCAGTCACACCCAACTCCAGCAGGCGTTCATAAACACCTCGGATACTCTTGGCATGAATGGTTGAAAAGACTGTCGCCCCTGTCAAACTGGCTCTGACCACTGCACGCGCCGTCTCGCTGTCCCGAATTTCTCCGATAATCAGGAGATCAGGACGATGCCGTAGGGAAAGCTTGATGAGATTTTCATAGGTCAACCCGATTGCTTCGTTCAACTGCAACTGGAGCATGTCGTCCTGCTTGATTTCTACAGGATCTTCGATGGACATAACTTGCTGTCCCTTAAAAAGGGACTTAGCTAATTCATGCATCAAGGTTGTCTTGCCACTGCCGACTGGGCCAGCAAAAAGATAAAGTCCCCGTTGCCTGTACTGCTTGCCCAGTTCTTCAATATCCTGAAACCAAAAATGCAAATCCTGCTTCTCATCATGCAACAAACGAATAACTAAACTCTCATGCCCTCTATAATCGCCTACGGTAGATAAACGTAGTGACGCCATCTTATCGTCATAGGCATAATCGCAGGAACCAAGTTGACTACGTCGCTTTTCTCCCACATTCATACCAGCTACAAACTTAAAGTGACTGATGACGGCCGCAAATTTTTCAAAATCATAACAACCGATTTTACAGCGCTCGTCTCCTATTCTCATATGAAGCTCATAGGCATCTAACTTAGGGACAAAATAAATGTCTTGTGCCCCTTTTTTCCGAGCCGAACGAATGATTTCTTGTGCAATTTCTTGAACCATACTTACCTCCTCACCTATACTATTCGCAAAGATTTGGAAAAATAAAAAAAGCAACTCCAAAAAAGTTACTTTTTCTCTATTTTAATTTCATACGGCAAGAACGGTGCCTTTCCTTACCTGTTTGTTTTTCATAGCCTGGACGTAATTTTTCATCTGGGATAACCTGCTCATCCTGCAAAAGAGCCAAAGAATGGTATTGTTGTAAATACTCATCACATTCATCGCACCAGCGTTGGTCTTCTGGATCCCAAAAAATGGTCATCAAGTCACTTCTACTTTTATAAAGAGGGGATTCTTGTTCCAATTTAAACCAGCAAGTTTTATAGTATTTGAGAGCATCATAATACTGATCAAATTTCTTACTTGCTACAATATCTTCTTCCCAACCTTCTAAGAACCACCACGGTTCAAAATCTCCGTACATTTCTATAACACGATACATATTCATTCATTCCTTTGTACCGTATATTATAACCAATTCCGCCAAACAAGGAAAGAAATATGCTCACTTCTTAATTTTTTGATAAAAAATCCAGCCATCTTATGATGACTGAATTTCTATTTGCTTATGTTCCAAAATGTTTTTACTACTTAAGCTTCTGAAATATCGTTTTCGATGATGACCTTAATTGCATGGTGGTCTGCTGCTTTACTGAAGACTTCATAGGCTTTTTCAATTTCACTGAGTTTGAAATAATGAGTTACCAATTTTTCTGGTTCAATCTTATGACTTTCAAGAGCTTTCAACAATTGTGGAGTTGTATTTGTAGATACCAAACCAGTTGTTACATTGATGTTGCGAATCCAAAGTTTGTCCAAATCGAATTCAACTGGTTTACCATGTACACCACAGTTGGCAACTGTTCCGTCTACACCGATAATCTTTTGACAGAAATCAAATGTTGCAGGAATACCAACAGCTTCGATAGCAACATCTACACCACGGCCATCTGTCAAATCATAAATTTCTTTAATCGCTTTTTCAGGGTCTGAAGAATTAATCTTATGAGTCGCACCAAATGATACAGCAGTTTCCAAGCGGTTATCGTCTAAGTCCACCATAATCAATTTAGCTGGTGAATAGAATTGGGCTGTCAAAAGAGCAGCCAATCCAACTGGACCTGAACCGATAATGGCTACGCTACAACCAGGTTCTACTTTTCCTTTCAAGACACCAATTTCATACCCAGTAGGCAAAATGTCTGATAGCATAACCAAGGCTTCATCTGACAAGTCTTCTGGAGTATGGTAAAGAGTGTTATCTGCATGAGGGACACGTAGATACTCAGCTTGCATACCGTCAATCAAGTGACCGAAAATCCAACCCCCTTCGTCTTCACAGTGGGCATAAATTCCTTTTTTACAGTAGTAGCATTTACCACAGGCACAAACACAAGAAATCAAGACCTTGTCGCCTTTTTTGAAGTTCGAAACTCCTTCTCCAACTTCTTCAACAATCCCAATCCCTTCGTGACCAAGAATGGTACCACTTTGGCAAGCGGGAACATCCCCTTTGATAATATGGAGGTCTGTTCCACAAATAGTGGTTTTTACGATACGCACAATAGCGTCTGTTGGCTTGCGAATCACTGGTTTGTCTACATCAACAAAAGAAGCAAGTCCTGGTTTAACATAAGTATAGGCTTTCATAAAGCATTCCTCCGTTTTTTTATTTGTACTGTTTATAATATAATTGTAAGCCTTTTCATTTGTTTGTTCAAGTTTTTTTGTGATTTTTTTAACTTTTTTATTTACTGGTAAAGAAATATAGATAAAAAAGCAGAAGCTAATCTCTAACTTCTGCTTTCTCTCTTATGCTTGATAACGTTTCACACCGTCTAGGTAGGTTGCTACCAATTCCAAATCTTTATCTAATACGATAAAGTCAGCGTCGTAGCCTTCACGGATTTGGCCACAGACATCATCAATGTGAACAGATTTTGCTGGGTTGAAGCTTGCCATCATAACTGCTTCGTGTGGAGAGGCAATGTTCCAGTCGACAACATTTTTCAAACCGTCTTTGAGTTTGAGGATAGAACCTGCCAAATTGCCTGTCGATTTGAGGCGTGCAGTTCCATTTGCAACGACAACTGGAAATTCTCCCAACATATAGTCACCGTCTTCCAATCCACCAGCTGTCATACAGTCTGTGATAAGGGCGATATTTTCAGTTCCTTTTTGTTTGAGCAAAATATCACAGGCCTTGGGATCCACATGGTGTCCATCACAAATCAATTCAGCGTAAGTATGTGGCAATTCATACATGGCTCCCACCATACCGAGCTCACGGTGAGTCAAGCCACGCATGCCATTGTAGGCGTGTACCCAAACGCTCGCTCCAGCATCGACTGCTTTTTTGGCTTCATCAAATGTCGCATTTGAATGTCCAAGAGCAACTGTCACACCTTCGCCTGTAACCGTACGAACAAAATCTTCCACACCTTCACGTTCTGGCGCAAGAGCAATTTTATTAAGCAAGCCATTGGCTGCTTTTTGCCAAGCACGAAACTCATCCATACGAGGATCTTTCATATAGGCTGGGTTTTGAGCCCCCTTGTATTTCTCTGTGAAATAAGGTCCCTCAAAGTAAATACCACGAATCTTGGCTCCACTTGCTTCCTGGTAACGAGCACCGATATTTTCAGTTACCGCAAGCAATTGTTCATAAGAGGATGTCAAAGTGGTAGGCAAGAAGCTGGTAACACCTGTACTAAGTAGTCCTTCACTCATGGTATGAAGGGTTCCTTCGATATTATTATCCATAACATCCACACCACCAAATCCATGAATGTGGGTATCCACAAGTCCTGGAGCAATGCTATAACCTGTATAGTCAATCACCTCAGCGCCTTCAGGAATCTGATCGACATGTTTTCCAAACTTGCCGTCCACAAGTTCCAGGTAACCGCCACGACGAACTCCGTGTGGGTAGAAAAATTGATCCGCTTTAATATAGTTAGGCATAATGTTAACCTCCTTAAAAGATTGATTCTACAATTTATTATGTCAATTACATTATAAACCTTTCTTTTTTATTTGTAAATGGTATAGACCTATTTTCTAAAGATATTTTAAAAGAGCTGGATTTCTCCAACTCTTCTCTTTTTAATACAAGTTATTTTGATTTGACTGGCTTGTCTTGAGCTGTTTGCAAGGCTACAGCAATGGTATCTGCATACAATTTAGCTCCTGCTTCAATTTTACTATTGTCACTTCCAAAATGAACTTGGTCTGTCCCAGTCCAAATTTCTGGATGCTCTTTCGCAACTTGATTCCAATCTGCTATCGTGACGTAAGGAGTCTTCTCTGCCAATTCTCTCATATAGGCAGCCTCTTTCTCAACGATTGCATAGGTCTCTTTTGTCTTATCCCCCTCATAAGGAGTCACCAAAACCATATGGTGGCCCTTAGGAAGATTTTTTACGATACTATCCCAGTCTTCCTTGTAATTTTCAGGATTATTTACCCCAGTTGCAATAACCACCATCTTTGGTAGAAATTTATTCTGGCTATTGTTGAGCATGATTTCGTTGGCGGTCTTGGTTGTTCTGCTTACTTGTGCATTAATCTGTGCCCCTGGAAGGGCTGTCTGCAAGGCTGTATTAGCTCTTAGCGCTACCGAATCACCAATTAACATAGTGCCATCAGCAATTCCTAAACTATCAGCTTCTGCTCGTTCTGTCATTACCTTGGTCTGGTTAATATTTGTTGCAGCTTGCTTCAAGCCATTGACAGTTAAGTCTGTCTCAAAAGCTCCCACTTGTGGTGCCAACAGAGTTACTAAGAAGACAATGAAGGCCAAGATTCCTGTACTTGCTGCAAGTATTGTGTGAATATGAGGCAGAGGACGAAGGGCTTGTATAATAGGTGTGTTCTTTCCCGCAATCCAAGGTTCCAGCACATAAAATGACAGGCCGGCAAATCCATAAGAAAAAATCAAAGTCAGTAACACAGCAAGAAGATTTGATGTCAACTGTGAGAAAATAATGTAGAAAGGCCAATGGAAAAGATAAACCGCATAGCTAGTATCCGCTAAAAAGCTGATCATCTTTGGCTCCTGCATGTTAGGGGTCTTTTCATGTAAGACACGCGCCGCCAGAATCATAGCAAGGGCTGCAAGGCTGGCAAGCAAGAAGCCCATAAGATAGGCAAAGAGATAGGTAAATTTGACAAAGAAGGTCAAAATGAGTAAGAAGCCAAAACTTCCTCCAAAAACTAAAAGGGTCTTGCGTAAATCCCAGATTTTATCCAATTGCTTAATTAGGGAAGTCGTCTGACGAACGCCTACTATCGTTGCTAGGATACTTCCCAAAAAGAATGGATAGATATGAGTTAAACTGGAGAAGTAAACAGAGGAATAAGAGGTTACTAGAAAACTACCAATAAACATGGAGAAGAAGCTGATCAAGAAGGTAGCAGCAGATAAGAGAAAGACCATTCCTCTCAACTGACCAATTGATTTAGACTGTTTAGATAAGAACCAAACTGCCAAGCCCCAGAGGATATAGTAGTGAACCTCAACAGCCAAGCTCCAATTATGAACAAACAAATGTGGAATGAACTGAGATTCATAACTCCCACCTGTTAGGAGCTCATAGAAGTTGGTCATGAAGCCTAAAACACCCGCAATCTGACCCCCAATTCCAGCCACATAATCTTGGCGAACCAAGAAAGTAAAAGGCATGGTCACCAAGACCATCAAAACCACAGGTGGCACGATACGATAAAAGCGTCTCCTAAAAAATCCAACCAAATCAATTTCATGATTTTTAGAAAATTCTTCGATAAGTAGAGCTGTGATCAGGAAACCTGAAAATGTAAAAAAGACATCTACCCCGAAAAATCCTCCAGGAAAGATCGTCTGAAAGAAATGATACAAGAGTACCAAAAGTAAACCTGTAATCCTAATCAAGGAAAACCATTTAATACGCATACGAGTTTATTCTCCCTTTCATTGTACACTTTATTCTATCAAAAAAAGAAGAAAAATCCCAAGAGAAAACTTAGGATTTTTAGCTTATATCTATTCCGTTTTAGAAATTGCGTCCTGACTTATTATAGCCATATTTTTCCACAAAATACTCACGGAATTCCAAGAGATTATCATCCATGATGGCTTGTCGAACTTGCTTCATCAGGTTAAGCAAGAAGTAAAGATTGTGGTAGCTAGTCAAGCGGATACCAAAGGTTTCATCAGCCTTGAGCAGGTGACGAAGATAAGCGCGTGTATAGTTCTTACATGTGTAGCAATCACACTCAGGATCCAGTGGCGTAAAGTCCTCAGCAAACTGAGCATTTTTGACAACCAAACGACCTTGACTGGTCATACAAGTACCATTACGAGCGATTCGAGTCGGCAAGACACAGTCAAACATATCCACCCCACGAATCACCCCATCAATCAAGCTATCTGGCGCTCCCACACCCATCAGATAACGAGGTTTATTTTCAGGCAGTAGTTGGGTTGTGAAGTCTAAGACAGCATTCATCTCTTCGTGGGTTTCTCCCACCGCCAAACCACCGATAGAGTAACCTGGGAAGTCCATGCTTACAAGGTCATGAGCCGATTGGCGACGCAGGTCTTCAAATCCTGCCCCCTGCACAATCCCAAACAAACCTTGGTCATGTGGACGACGGTGAGCCTTCAAACCACGCTCAGCCCAACGACTGGTACGCTCGATTGATTTCTTAACGTAGTCGTAAGGTTGATAAAACTGAGGACATTCGTCAAAGGACATCATGATGTCTGAGCCCAGATTGTTCTGAATAGAAATGGCTTTTTCTGGGGACAAGAACATCTTAGAACCATTGAGATGGTTTTTAAAGGTTACCCCTTCTTCTGTGATATTACGGCTATCTGCTAAGGAATAAACCTGAAAACCACCACTATCTGTCAAGATAGGCTGGTCCCAATTCATGAACTTGTGGAGACCACCTGCGCGTGCGATGAGTTCATCTCCAGGGCGAAGCCAGAGATGATAGGTGTTTGACAGGATAATTCCCGAACCCATCTCCTTCAATTCTTCAGGCGACTGAGTTTTGACAGTGGCTTGTGTCCCAACTGGCATAAACATAGGTGTTGGGAAGGTACCGTGGGGAGTGATGATTTCTCCCAGACGAGCTCCTGTGTGTTTTTCTTTCTTAATCAAACGATATTTGATTGGTGAATCTGACATTTTTTACCTCCGAAGCTGAGAAAGACAGTCCCAGTTCATACTTTGTGCCCAAGGGCATACTGTATGATTTTATCAAAAAAAGTAGGAACTGTCACGAACTATGGTATAATGAGAGAATGAAATACCCAAAAATTGATTTAAAAACCATTCGTCTGCAGGCTAGACAATTTCAAGTTGAAAATTCTCGCCTCTTTCTCGTCTATCTCTTACCTAGCATGCTGGTCATCTTATCTGGCTTCCTCAATCCCTTAGAGCGCCTCAACGAGTCTATTTTAGAACAAACCTTTTTAAGCGTGTTTGGCCATGTATTCCAAGCCTACCTCTTTCCATTATTAGTCTCCTTTATCGGAACAATACTTCTAACCAGTTCAGTTTATACAACTCTGAAACTCATCAAGAATCCCGATACAGAACTATCCGTCAAAAATAGTCTCACACTCTTTAACGAAGAGCACTTTTCACAAACCTTTTTGACTCTCCTTCTCAAACGTTTCTATCTCTTCTTATGGAGTATTCCTAGTTTGCTTGGAATTTACTTTCTTTTTTACAGTAGCTTTCTAGCAAAGAAATTCGTTGTCCTTCATCCTGAATTTCCCAATTTGGATCTCTCGTCAATTGAAACCGAGCGCTTCCTCATGACCTTTGGTCTTTACTTTCTAGCAAGTATCCTCTTGATGATTGTCGGAAATAGTCTCTATATCCCACAATACTATGCCTATTCACAGGTAGAATTTCTCCTCTGTGACACCCTAGACTTAGGACAAGCCAAACCAGGACAAATCCTAAAAACCAGCCGTTTCCTGATGAAAGGCTACAAATTTCAGCGCTTTGTCCTAGACTTACAACTCCTTCCTTGGTACGTCCTCAATTGGATTACCTTTGGAATTGCTAGTTTCTCACTCCTAACCTACATTCAAATTAATAAAATGATTTTTTACCGAGCAGTATTGGCTCGAAAACGTCCAAAAGCTTGAAGGTTTTCCCTCAAGCTTTTTTCTATCAATGAGTTTCTCCGCCTACCAACTTGAGGTCCTCATCTCCATGTTCTATAATGGCGCCGATTGCCGCTTCTATCCCTCGCCTAATATCCACTAAACTCATAGCTGGAGTGGTCGGTCGATTCACCACCTGTTCCATCATATAAGGAATATGCATAAAACCTGCCTTAACATGGGGAAATTTCTTTTCTACCAAATAGAGGGCCTGATACATCAAATGATTGCAGACAAAAGTCCCTGCAGTATTGGAAACAGAGGCCGGCAATCCCTCTTTTTTTATAGCTTGAACCATCGCTTTAATCGGCAAACTACTAAAGTAAGCCGGAGCACCATCTGGACGAATGGGAAGGTCAATCGGCTGATTACCTTCGTTATCAAGAATGCGTGCATCATCTTGATTTATAGCCACTCGCTCAGGTGTCAAGCTGGTTCTTCCACCTGCTTGGCCGATACAAAGGACAAAGTCAGGTTGATAACGACTCATTTCTTCTTCCAATACTTGAGCCGATTTGTGAAAAACTGTCGGCACCTCTAGCCAACGGACCTCAGCACCATGGATTTCAGCTGGTAAACCTTTAATGGCTTCCAAGGCTGGATTGACCTTTTCCCCTCCAAAGGGCTCAAAACCTGTCACTAATACTTTCATTTCTAACTCCTCAAAACAAATTCAATGAGACTTTTTTCTTAAAAACAAGTATAACATATTTTCCTTATTCTCGAGTTGAAAAGAACTAGCGAGTCTAGGATTGATTTTTGAGTTTATTTAAAGAATAAAATACTAATCAAGGTCAAAATAGCCGGTCCACCTTGCTTCAAAATAATTTTCTTATCTGCTGTGAGAGAGCCATAAGCCGCAGCACCAATCACAAATAAAACAAAAATAGTCACAATTTCTAAATTCTGTGAGAAATAAATCCCATACAAGAGAAAGACTCCTAACAGAGCATTATAAATCCCTTGATTTTTAAACAATGAACTTACAGACGGACGAGCCAGTTCTTCCTTTTCCATGTTAAATACTCGACTGGTTGCATCTGATTGCGTTGCAATACTTTCCAAATAAAAAATGTAAAAATGCTCCAAAGCAACAATCGTTGCTAAAATGATTGTAATAATTGACATCTATTTCTCCTTAAATTTCTATATTTTCAATACCCAAAACCAATTTATTTAATAAACGGCTGAGTTCTGTTCTTTCAGACTCTGTTAAGATACTTTCCATCGCTTCTTTAACCTTGATATGCTGCAGAGGCGGATTCACAACTAACTGCTCCTTGGCATACTTCGTAGCCTCCACCAACACTTCTCGCTGATTTTCAGGATTACGATGACGCTCCACCAAACCTTCCTTTTCCAGAATTTTAAAATGTCGGGTCAAAGCAGCCTGATCAATCTTCAAACACTCCTGAACCGCTATTTGATTACAAGGGGAATGCTTCAGCAAAAATAATAAAATCTGATACCGTGTCAAACTAATCCCAATTCTTTTTTCAAACAATTGCGTACTCGCTTGCTCAGACAAGCGGAGTTGATAAAGTAGATCTTGAATCTCTATCATTTCTTCTTTCCTTTTATTGATTTATCAATAGTTGACTAATCAAGTGTAATGCAAAGTAAAATAAATTGCAAGAATGTTGCTTGGATTATTACAAGATGGTAACTTCCCATTCAAATTGATAAACAAAAAACGAACGAGACTCGCTTCCTATCACGAAAGCTATATCTCATTCGTCAAAATGATATTACAAAGTCTGGTTTATCCATTCATTGAAACGTGAACATGATCATAGTGATTTTCTGTCACGCTACCACGGTCTGGCATTTGGTTCCAAGTATTAGCTGGCCCATATTTGCTATCGAATGGAGCATAGAAACGTTGTTTCCAGATGATGTAACTAATTCCACGGCTGGCCATGTTTTGAATAGCGTATTCCGCAATCTTATCCCCTAGTTCTGAACTTTCTGGTAGCATAAAGTCGATAGCCAAACCTTTTCCGTGATCTCCACTGTCTCCTGGACGGTAACCACTAAAGGATGTGATGCCAAACAAGTTGGCGATTTCTTCTTTAAAGGCAGCTGTTTGTGGTTGAAGGCCAGCATTTTCAGATTTCGCTACTGCCAGTCCAGCGTAATCGGGCGCAGCTGGAGCCGCGTAAGTTGTTGAAACTGTTTTCGCCTCTTCTGGTTGATAAGTAGAAACTGCTGCTGTAGCTTCACTTGATGATGCTACTTCTTTTGCTTCTTCTGAACTTGTTGCAGTTGTTTCAGGTGCTTTTTCTTCTACTGGTATTGTGGTTGCTTCCACTGCTGATTCAGTTTGAGTGCTTGCTTGTGTTTCATCTTTCTCAGCTGGAGTCGTTGCCTGAGGAGCTGCTTCTGCAACTGCACTACTTGTTTCGGCTGTTTGCTCCTCTGGGACAGAAGTTTCTGTAGATGGTGCCACTTTTTCTGCAGTAGCAACTTTCTCTGCAACTTCTGAACTTGATGCCACTTCTTTTGTTCTTGTAGTTTCTACCGCTTTTGGAGCTTCTGCAATCGGTTGAGAAAGGTCTGCAACCTGAACAGTTTGATCATCAACCGTCACTTGATTGGTTGTCAAATCTGCTGTCGCAGTTGTCACTTCTTCACTAGAGTCTGCTTGAGGAGTTTGGATTTCAACTTCTGTTACTTCTTCAGCTTCATTGACAGTCGTTGTCAAAACAGTTTCTGGGAAAATCAAGTCCATATTAGTGATTTTATTCAAATTCGCAAGAACTGTGACATCTACACCCAAGGCTTCTGCAATAGTGCTCAAGGTATCACCATATTGAACGGTATAACTAGTTTTGTTGTCCGTTTTAGTCAAATCATTTTGAATTTGCTCAACACTACGTGCAGTCCAAAGAACTTCTTCTGCTTGAGTTGCCAATACTGGGGCAAATGATAGAGCTACCGTTGAGGCTAATAATATTCTTTTCTTCATTCTTTCAAATTCCTTTCAAATGAGTACCTGTCTATGATAACACAAAAAAAGCAGAAAAAAAGCCCTCTCGGGCCTATTTAACAGAACTGTCTATTCCTTGTAACAAACTCGGTTACTTGAAACAGTTTGTTAGGTCTCTGTCACAAAACTGACACAATCTTTTTATTGCTCAGCCTTAAAAAAACGGGAAATATCTGCTAACGCTTGAATCCTGTGATTTCCTTCATAAGTCGACTCTAAAAAGTTGATACTTTGAATCCCACTATTCTGGGCAAATTCTACATCCAGAGTCCGATCCCCTATATAATAGGTCTTCTCAGAATCCAACTGATACTTGTCTAACAGATAGGTAGCCGCTTCTGAACTAGGTTTACGCGCAAAGCCACTCTGACTGGTTAAAATCTCCGTAAAATAGGACTCCAAACCCAAGTCTCTGAGAATGGTACGAGCATTGTCTCCCTTATGAGTGTAAACAAACTGCTGAATTCTTGATTCGTCCGCCCAATTCAACACCTCACGCGCACCTGGCATCAAAACTACCTGAGCATTCTTCTCAGCCAGACTCTGTGCACGCACCTGATTTAGCATTTCCACATCCAGCTTTCTCTCTTCCGCCACCTGCACAAGCAAATCCTGAACAGAATACTTGAGAATAAACTCCCTCACCTTCCCTTTATCATAAGGAATAGCAAACTGACCAAAAGTTTCCTCAATCCCTGACAAAATCTCTTCGTAAGAATCCAATAAAGTCCCGTCTAAATCCCAAATAAAAGCTGTTTTTTGCATTTCCTATCCTTTCAAGATCATATAACGCTGGTAACGGTAACGTAGAAATAACCAACGAAAACCATTATCCAAAAGGGTTCCGGCCCAAATACCGGGCAAGCCCCAACCAAGCACAATCCCCATCAGATATCCCGTTCCAATGCGGATACACCACATTCCTATACTTGTCGCATAAAAGGGAAGCCGAGCATTGCCCAAACCCTGCCAGACTGCTGTATAGATGACTGTTCCTATCGTCATAGGAGTACCAAGTAGTGAAAACAGTGTCACTAGAACACTAGCCTCAACCGCTAGAGGATCAGTCGTATAGAGATGAGTTAGTGGTACACCCAAGGCATATATACTGAAGGTCAAAGGCAACATGAGGACCAGAGAAAGCCAAAAAGTTCGCTTGCTCAAATTAGCTACTTTTTTCCAATTATCCTCCCCAACTGCTCGGGCCACCATCATGACCGTTGCAGTAGCGACGCCAAAGGCAGGCATATAGTTAAACTGGGTCAAGACTTCTCCGACTGCATTTCCAGCCACCGCCTCCGTTCCAAAAGAAACAACCAAGGCAATGATCACGACATCTCCAGCCCTCATCATGAGCCTCTCTCCAGCTGCTGGCAACGCTAAGGTCAATAGTTCCTTATCTAAACCAAAAGTCGGTTTCTCAAAAGGCAACTTTAATTGCGACCATAAAATCACAAGACCTACCAAACGAGACAGAATTGTCCCCCAAGCAACACCAGCTATCCCCATATCCAGAACAAAAATAGCTAGACTTGAAAAAAGAATATTCAAGGCATTGGATAAAAAACTAACATAGAGAGGCAGACGTGGATTATGCGTTGCACGAATCAAGGCTCCCAGACTAGTCATTAAACCTAAGAGAACAATCGATCCGCCTACCAAAGATAGGTAGAGTCCACCACTCTCAGCTACATCTCTCTCCGTCCCCAAAAGTCCTATCATCTCTTTCCCAGCGAAGATGGACAAAAATCCTAAAAGGAAACTTAATAGTAAGGTAATCTTCAATGCCTCAGTCACATGATAGGCTAGCATAGATTGATCCTTCTGCCCCAAATTTTTTGAAATAACACTGGAAATAGCAGCTCCCAGAGCGATGAAAATCGCCTGATAAATCGTGATAATATTGCCAGCTACTGATACACCCGAAATAGCTATCAAGCCCAAGTGGGCTACTAAGTAACTATCCACCATCCCCATGAGCATCTGCAAAAAATTTTCGCCCATAGCTGGCAAGGCAATATTAAGAATGTCTTTATTTTTCTTAAACAATCCTTCCTCCTGATGAAAAGAAACTCAGTTGGTTTCCCAACCGAGTTTACTCCCTCTGTCTTAAAGTCCTAGATAAGCCTCAACCGCTGCTTGCATATCAGCAGCTGCCACTGTTGTCTTGTGACGAACAGGAGCTGTTTCAAGCCCGTCAACTGCTGGTGGCACTGCAACTCCTGAAATATCATGTAATTGAGCCAAGGCTTCAAAGTCGCCAAGCCCTGATTTTCCAGTTACAGCTTCTACTGCAACCACTGGGAACTTGTATGGACTCGCTGTTGAAGCAATCACTGTCTTAGTCACATCGCCAGTAGCCGCTTGGTATTTCTTATAAACTGCCGAGGCAACCGCCGTATGTGGATCCTCGATATAAGAATCTGCCTCATAAACACGCTTGATTTCTGCTGCCGTTTCTTCCTCAGTCGCATATTCAGCTGCAAAGAGGTCCAAAATCTCTGCATCAAAGTCTGTCAACTCATATTGTCCTTGCTTGTTCAAGGCATTCATGAGTTCAGCTGTTTTAACAGCATCATTACCTAAAAGATGGAAAATCAAACGCTCCAAGTTTGAAGATACCAAAATATCCATAGATGGACTAGTAGTCACTTTAAACTCACGTTTCTTGTCGTAAACACGTGTCTTGAAAAAGTCTGTCAAAACATTGTTGTCATTTGAAGCACAGATTAATTTGCCAACTGGTAGACCAATTTGCTTAGCATAAAAGGCAGCCAAGATATTTCCAAAATTTCCTGTTGGTACTGTGAAGTTGACCTTATCACCAGCCACAATCTCACCAGTCTTAACCAACTGAGCATAGGCATAAACATAATAAACAATCTGTGGCACCAAACGACCGATATTCATAGAGTTGGCAGATGAAAATTGCAGTTTATTGGTAGCCAACTTTTCACGAAGGGCTACATCGTTAAACATATGCTTCACATTTGTTTGAGCATCATCAAAGTTACCATCAATAGCGATAACATGAGTATTATCACCAGTCTGAGTAGTCATTTGCAACTCTTGAACCTTGCTGACACCATCCTTTGGATAAAAGACGATAATCTCAGTTCCAGGCACATCCGCAAACCCTGCCATAGCAGCTTTCCCAGTATCACCAGATGTCGCTGTTAAGATGACAATCTTGTTCTCCAAACCATGCTTCTTAGCAGCTGTTGTCATAAAGTATGGCAAAATAGACAAGGCCATATCCTTAAAAGCAATTGTTGAACCATGGAACAGTTCCAAATTGTATTGGCCGTCTAATTTCACCAAAGGCGCTATAGCTGGAATATCAAACTTGCTATCGTAGGCATTGTTGATACAGTAGTCCAACTCCTCAGCTGTAAAGTCATCTAAAAATGCTGACAAAACTAACTTAGCAACTTCCTGGTAAGAAGCATCTTTCAATTTGTCAAAGTCCAAATCTACCTTTGGATAAGTAAGCGGTGTAAACAAACCACCATCCGTCGCCAAACCTTGCAAAATAGCTTGGCTAGCAGTTACTGTATTGTTGGCATCACGCGTTGATTGATAAACTAATGTCATTACTCTCTATCCTTTATCTATAGTCTCATCCATTATATCATGATTTTTCAGAAAATTCTCCTTTTATAAGAGAAATTATAGGCCCGATTCTTCTTTCAAAGGCTGTAAATAGCTTGTTTCTTGCTTATTTCTCATCTCCAGTCCTTCCCAAGCTAGCAGGAGTATGTGTTTGGAAAATTCAATAATCGCAGTTTCTTCCTCATCTGTAAGCTTTTTCTTAGAAAATTGTCGTCTTAAAAACTTGTAATTTCGCCCAAATTCTTTAAAGAAAGGCGCTGTTTCTAAGTAAGCTTCTAACTTATCTAAATTAACCAACAATCCTAAGTGAAAAGCTGCAGAAGCGAAGGTTCTCTCTAGAGGCTGAGTACACACACTACGAAACTCAACTGTTCCTCGAGTCGTTAAGTCTTGGTACTGATAACTACGATGAGTTTCAAAATCCTTCTCTTGAGGGTAAATAAGAATCTCATCCCCATTAAGAGCATATGCTTGGATTTCAGTTGTAGCCAAATAGTCCCTTGCCTGAATCGGATAAAAATAATAGGTTTGCCCATCGCGTTCCGCAGTAAAAATTGCAGAATGATCTAGATAATCAAAAAAATCATCCTCATCTTTAAAGAGTCTAGCATTGACCCCGACATTTTCTGGATAGATACCATGCATCGATTCTTCCCAGAAAATATCCCTTGAAATTTTCGTATCCCAATCCTCACCTGAAAACTCAGAATTTGCAAATAAATAAGCCTTAACTGCTTCAATTTGGGTAAAAGCATTAATCACTCTTAAATAGTTAGACTTTGAAACATCCAGTTGTACCTGACTCCCACAGATAAAAGCACCATATTCAGGGAAATGATGCAAGTCTGATTTAGCAACATTTCTACTCATATTCAAATAATCCATCAACATCTGATAGCGTGGATAAGCCACTGGACAATTCTCATTTTTATCCCAGTTGGGATGGATACCACAGCCAACAATAGCATGATTTGATTCAGCTAACTTCTTCTGGATTGCCTCCATATAAATATTAAAACGTTCTTCAACTTCTTGTATCGTTTCAGCCTTACCAAATGCAAACTCAATCGTAGTATAGGAAACTTCAAATAAAATAACATCCTGACTTGCTGGCTCCACTAACTGAATAGGAGTCCCAAAATCATCAACCTTTTCGACAGTAAAATCCAAAGCAGAAACTAAATATCGGAATAAGTACTTGATAACTTCAACATCTGTAGCATCCCCTTCCAAGTTTACAACAGGATATTCCAGCTCAATCCCGACAAACAATTCAGGATTTTCTTTAATATTTTTCAAATACCGATGTTTTAATAAATCGATAGAACGAGACATACTTCCCTACACTTTCATAATCTAAATAAAATTTGAATAACTATTATTATACCAAAAATAATATAAAAAAGGAACGAAGATTTACAACGTTCCTTAACTCTATACTATACCGGCGGCCGGGGTCGAACCGGCACGTCCTTGCGGACACTGGATTTTGAGTCCAGCGCGTCTGCCAATTCCGCCACGCCGGCAAATAGTAACTGGGGTAGCTGGATTCGAACCAACGCATGAGGGAGTCAAAGTCCCTTGCCTTACCGCTTGGCTATACCCCAACAATATAAAATAGGCGAGTGATGGGGATCGAACCCACGCATGCCAGAGCCACAATCTGGTGTGTTAACCACTTCACCACACCCGCCATAATTCTATTAACACGGGCAGTAGGAATTGAACCCACACTGAAGGTTTTGGAGACCTTAGTTCTACCTTTAAACTATGCCCGTAAAATGGAAGGGGAGGGATTCGAACCCCCGAACCCGAAGGAGCGGATTTACAGTCCGCCGCGTTTAGCCTCTTCGCTACCCTTCCAAAATATATAAATGGCGCGAGACGGAATCGAACCGCCGACACATGGAGCTTCAATCCATTGCTCTACCAACTGAGCTACCGAGCCT
>NZ_JAHZPT010000014.1:0-38779 GCF_019929545.1 Streptococcus mitis | reverse complement strand
ATGTGCCAACTAAATGAGACACATACAGTTGATTTTTTCTTTTGTGATAAGAGTGGAGTTTTTAGAGGTGCCCATTAGTAACTAAAAAACCAGCGCGAGCTGGTTTTTATTTTTCGATAATTTTGTGGGCGATTAACTGACGGTAACAAATTTGCTTATTGCTTTTAGCATCGCTGATAATTTGGAGGATGGTTTCAAGGGAAACACGACCAAGTTCTAGGCTATTGATATCAACATAGGCCGCCAAGTTGAGCTTGGGGTTGACTGAGTCGAAACTGAGAACAGGGACATCCAGTTGGTGCTTAGCGATATAGTCACAGACCCCCTCAGCTAGGAGACTATCGGTTGTAATGATAGCATCAATCTGTGGGTCATGCTGAAAGAGGAGTTGGCTAAACTGATACCCTTTTTCTTCTAAGAACTCCGTTGCAAAATAGGTCAAATTTCCGTCAATAGGCAGTTGGTATTGTTTGAGTGCTGACTCATAGCCTGTTAAACGGTCTTGTGTTACGAAGAGTCGGTTAGTACCTCCGATAAAGGCAATTCGTTTGCAGCCTTTTTTGATAAAATATTCGGTTGCATCAAAACCAGCTTGGACATTGTCATTATCGACAAGAGGGATAAAGGGTGAAATGGATTTTCCTAGAATGAGGAAGGGAAACTGCTCATCAGCGACCAGTTTGACCAAGGGATCCTCCTCTTCGGCATAAAGGAAAATCAAACCATCCACACGTTTGCCGTAAACCATCTGTGAAATAGCTTTAAGGCGCTCTTTTTCATCTTTACCTGTTGCAATCTGAATAGCATAGTGGTTTTCAGAGGCGACTTGGGCGATACCACGGAGGACAGATGGGAAGAAAGGATTTTGATAGAAGGCGTCTGAGTCGTCAGGAAGGACCAAGCCGATAACTTGGGTATAACTGCTTACCAAACTACGAGCGTTGAGGTTGGGGTGGTAATTGAGCTCCTTCATAGCCTTACGAACACGTTTTTTTGTTTCGTCGCTAATGGTTGATTTGTTTTGAATAACACGGGTTACGGTTGAAGGCGAAACACCAGCAGCCTTGGCCACGTCTTTAATCGTAACGGGCATAAAAATCTCCTATTTATGGTAATCTGGATCACGGAAATGCGTTTTATAAAAGATAGTGACCAGATACAGAACAAAAAGAATGTTTTGTACAGTAATGAGAGTTGTCATATTTTGGCCAAAGAGTCCCAAAATAAGCGTAATTAGAGTAGGTAATCCTAAACAGTTCAAGATAAAATGGTAGCACTCTTTAAAGGTCCTAAATGAAAAGAGGCGTGATTTCTTAGTGATATAAAGGAGAAGACTCGCTCCTAGAGAGACAATGAAGAAATTCAAACCAAAGAGGAAGCTTGCACCGAGAACTAGGAAGAGACTGATATAGACACGATTTTGCTGGTACCAGTCTTTAGAAATGGCTTGGGTCAAGCTGTCTTTACTTTTGAAACTCTCAGTCTCAATCGCTCGGTAAGAGATACGGGTCAATTCCTTACTTTCCTTATTGATGACCAGTTCTTCCGTATCAAAATGAAGTTGCAAGTCCTTTGGCAATTCTTTGCTTTGGCTTGGACCAATCAAAAGAGAAGGCTGCTGATTCTTCGTACCTGAGTAGTTCAGCTTTCCATCAACGATTTGTGCATTCTCTGACAAGTCCATGATGGCTTCATCTGTCAGTGGAGCGTAGACATTATCGATAAAGGTATCCAGTGGATACGTTTCCTGTGAACTGTTTTGAATGGCAATGGGAACCATAGATAAACTGATGAGGAAAATGCTCGTAAAGAGAAGCTGAAACCAGTTGAGTCCGAAACGTTTTGATAGGGGTTTACGAAATCCCCAGATACTAGAGAAATACGAGAATGGATATGGAAGCATAGGCATCTTTCTAAAAGTGTTTTCTATATGAGTATTATATAGAGAAATGTACTTTATTTCAAGTCTAGTAGATAAATTGCTTTTTGAAAAGCGGATTTTGCTACTATTTATGGTCTTGTGTCTAATCTTTCAACTTTACAAGCAAGATTCAAAATGAAAAAGGGTGGCGGGGATATATTATCCCTTGTCGCCACCACTTGTAAGTCCTGAAACAAAGTTCTTTTGTAGGAAGAAGAAGAGAATACAGATTGGAAGGGCAATGAGGATAGCACCTGCTGAGAAGTAGGCAATCTTCAAGTTTTTCACATTGCTAACGAAGGTTTGGAGACCTACGGCAACAGTAAAGTATTCTTTCTCACGAAGCAAGAAACTAGAAAGGATATAGTCTCCAAAAGGTCCCATGAAGGCCCAGAGAGCTTGTACGGCAACCATTGGGCGAACAAGTGGAAGAACAATTTGCCAGAAGCGGCGGAAGTGTCCTGCACCGTCTAGTTTTGCAGATTCGTCTAGAGACATTGGCACTGTATCGAAGTAGCCTTTCATGAGCCAAGCATTCATCGGGATACCACCACCAACGTAGAGGAAGATGAGGAACCAGCTGTGGTTAAGGGCGTTCAACATAAGCGCCATAACGAAGAAGGCGGTCAATGCGGCCATGGTTGGTACCATTTGAATGATCAAGAAGAAGACCAAACTTTGTTTACGAGCCAAGAAGTTGTATCGGCTGTAGGCATAACCAGCAAGTACGATGATGCTTGTTTGGACAGCCATTGTAATCAAGGCAATAATCAGGGTATTAAGATACCAAGTGCCGTACAAGGTTTCAGTGAAGAGTCCTTTAAAGTTATCAAAACTAAAATCGATGTTACCATCTAGCTTAAAGGCTGCGACGTTACCAGACTTGAAGGCTGACATAATGGTAATCAAAAGTGGATAGATAATGACGATTGATAAGCCAATCAAGTAGAGGTAAGTGAGGGTTTGAGTCAGTCTACGTTTGAGTTTGATTGAGTTATTCATCTTAGACGTCCTCCATATCAAATGCGTGTAGTTTCTTGAATGCGATCATAGAGATAGAGATGACAATGATGGAGATAATCAAGGTAACAGCTGCGGCCATAGAGTATTGTGGGGCTGTACCAGTTGTCAAACGGTAAATCCATGAAATCAAGATATCAGTTGAACCGGCTCCACCACCAACGCTACCAGGTCCTCCACCATTGAAGAGGTACATGATAGAGAAGTTGTTAAAGTTGAAGGTGTATTGGCTAATCAATGTTGGAGCTGCAACAGCCAAGATCATTGGGAAAGTGATGTTGCGGAATTTTTGCCAAGCATTGGCACCATCAATGTAAGCCGCTTCGTAGAGGTCGTTAGGAATAGACTGCAAGATACCCAAGGTCAAAACGTAGATGTATGGGAATCCAAGCCAACCTTGCATCATAATCAAGGCAATCTTGGTCCAAGTCGGATCGGTTTTCCAAGGGATAAGAGCTCCATCTAGGAAAGGAAGGACCTTAGACAAAAGAGGCAAGACTTGGGTGTTGATAGCACCAACACTATCATTAAACATGTTTGAGAATGTCAAGATAGTGATGAAGGCTGGAACTGCCCAAGGGAGAAGGAAAATAACACCGAAGATACGTTTTCCTTTGATAAATGGTTGGTTGGCAATGATGGCTGTAAAGATACCAATGACAATCTGCAAAGTAGAAGCAGATAAGGCCCAGATAATGGTCCAAGAAAGAACAGAACCAAAGGCTGAACGGAAGGTACTCAAGCTCCAGATGTTAGTGAAGTTCGTCAAACCAACCCAGTCCAACAATTTGTTTGGTGGCAAGTGTTGGAAGTCATAGTTGGTAAAGGCAATCATCAAGGTTACGATAACAGGGAAGATAATTGCAAATGTCATCGCTACATACGATGGGATGATTAAAAGGTATGGGAATCCATTTTCATAAATGCCTTTAATCATGTCCTTGAAGGTACGAGCTACAGGAATACCATTGTTGATACGTTTAGCAGTCGTATGCGCATCCTTGATATTAAAGATATAAAAGAGCAAGTAAACGACAACAAAGATAGAATGGAAAGCACCGCGAATCAGCATGAACAGTGAATTATCACGGCCAGGTTTGTCACCAAGGGTGACTAAATTGCTCAATTCAGGGCTTGCAAGTGTTAGAAAATACAGGACAAATAGAACAGTAATGCCAAGGAAAATAAATCCTTTAGCTTTTTGTTTGTTATAGATTTGTCCTAAACCAGGAATGATTGACAGCAAGGCTGCTTTGCGAGGCTGTTGTTTTTCCATAATAAGTCCTTTCATAGGATACAGGTTTCTAATTAAAACCTAAACTATATATGTTTTCTATCGATAAATTCAAAGGGGGATTTTACTTCCCCCCCTTGAACACTTCAATTAGTTACCAAATTTTTGTTGGATTGTTTCTTTGATCAGTGTTACAGCATCGTTAGCAGCTGTTTTCGCATCTTTCTTACCACTTACAGCATCAAAGAGCATAGTTTTCGCTGGATCCCAAACGGTTGACATTTGAGAAATGTTTGGCATTGGTTGAGCGTTCTTGAACTGTTTGATAACAGCTGTAGTCAACTCATCGTTTTTGCCTTCAGCATAAGTACGAGCCTCAGTGTTAGCTGGGATTTCGTTGGTTGCATCGTAGAATGCTTTTTGTTGTTCAGTTGAAACTAGGAAGTCTACAAATTTTTGAGCGCCTTCAAGGTTCTTAGTGCTTGATGGGATGATCCACGCTTTACCACCACCGAATGCTGCGTAATCTTTACCGTTTGGAAGAGTTGGGATAGTCGCAACACCGTAGTTTACTTTAGCATCTTTAAAGGATTGAGCTTTCCAAGGACCATCGATGATAGCAGCTGTTTTGCCTTCTTGGAATTGAGTTTGGATCAAGTTACCAGCACCTTCAGTATCTTGCATCCCTTTAGGCCATTTTTCGTACCAAGATTTAGCGTATTCGATACCTTTGATTGCTCCGTCGTTTGCAAGACCGATATCTTTAGGATCTTTACCGTTTTGACCAAATACATAACCACCGTTACCAGCAAGGAGTCCGTATGCGTAGTAGAAGTTTGTCCAGTCAGCTAGGAAGGCAGTAGTTTTGCCATCTTCACCAGCGAAAGCGTATTTGCTGTCTTTTGCGAGATTTTCCAAGTCGCCAAAAGTCTTAGGAGCTTCGCTGATTAAGTCTTTATTATAGTACATCACCAACGACTCGATAACAGCAGGTGCGCCATAAACTTTACCATCAGCTGTGGTTACAAGAGATTTAGTAGTATCGTCTGTTTTTGCACCATCACTAAGAGTTACTTCTGAAAGTTGTCCGTCAGTACCAAGGCTACCTACACGGTCGTATGGAGCCATCATAACATCAGGGGCTTTACCAGATTGGTTGTCAAGTGAAAGGTTATCAAGACCACCCATTTGGTCTCCTGTTTTGATAGTAACTTTTACGCCAGATTCTTTTTCGTAAGCTTTTGCAGCTGATTCAGCGAAGGCTTTATATTGGTCTTCAACGTAGAAAGTGATTTCTTGTGCTTCTGAAGAGCTAGTATCAGCTGCTTTGTCAGCAGATTTGCTTCCGCAAGCTACCAAGAGCAAGCTAGCGAGAGTAGCAGTTCCGAGCACAGCAGCGCTCTTCATGAATTTAGATGACATAGTGTATTCCTCCTAAAGAATAACAAATTTTATTTGATAGGTTAACGCAAACGTTTTCCTTTATAAGTCTAGTATAACACAAATAGAAAACGGTTGCAAGGATTTTTTAAAAATTTTTTAAAAAATATTTTAAAGCCTCAGGCCCCAATAACTCTTTTTAATAAGAAGAAACTCCCTAAATAGTTACTTTTATTTTTTACGGATACTATAAGGGAAACGATTGCATGTGCTTTGCTTGGTTTTGTGGAGAATTAGACAGATATTCGAACTGAGTTATATTAAATTTTAACACTCTCCGAAAAGTTTTCTCTGTAGCTTAAAATATTAAAGTATCTAAGTCTCATGAGATAAAAAAACAATGAAAAAAAGTTTAATAAAACGCTTGCATTTGCTTTTAAAATACGCTATACTTAATTTAACGCAAACGTTTGCGCCTGAGTTTGCGCAACGTTTCATAACAAAATATTTGAGGTGCTATTATGAAAAAACGTCAGAGTGGTGTGTTGATGCACATTTCTTCCTTGCCAGGAGCATACGGGATTGGATCATTTGGCCAAACTGCATATGACTTCGTTGATTTCTTGGTTCGTACCAAGCAACGTTACTGGCAAATTCTTCCCTTGGGAACGACGAGTTATGGAGATTCTCCATACCAATCATTCTCGGCCTTTGCTGGAAATACGCATTTTATCGATTTTGATATCTTGATAGAGCAAGGCTTGCTCGAAGCTAGTGACCTTGAAGGTATTGACTTTGGTAGCGATGCATCTGAAGTTGACTATGCGAAGATCTATTACGCTCGTCGTCCGCTTTTAGAAAAGGCTGTGCAACGTTTCTTAGAAGTGGGTGATCTCAAAGATTTTGAGAAATTTGCTCATGACAACCAATCTTGGCTTGAACTCTTCGCAGAATATATGGCGATCAAAGAGCATTTTGACAATCTTGCTTGGACAGAATGGCCAGATGCAGATGCTCGTGTTCGTAAAGCTTCAGCACTTGAAAGCTACCGTGAGAAATTGGCAGACAAGTTGGTTTACCACCGTGTGACTCAATACTTCTTCTTCCAACAATGGTTGAAATTGAAAGCTTACGCTAATGATAACCACATCGAGATTGTTGGAGATATGCCTATCTACGTAGCGGAAGATTCAAGCGATATGTGGGCTAATCCTCATCTTTTCAAAACGGATGAAAATGGCAAAGCGACTCACATCGCAGGATGCCCACCAGATGAGTTTTCTGCAGACGGCCAACTTTGGGGAAACCCAATCTATGACTGGGAAGCTATGGACAAAGATGGTTACAAATGGTGGATTGAACGCTTGCGCGAAAGCTTCAAGATCTACGATATCGTTCGTATCGACCACTTCCGTGGTTTCGAATCTTACTGGGAAATCCCTGCTGGTTCTGATACAGCAGCACCTGGTGAGTGGGTGAAAGGTCCTGGCTACAAGCTTTTTGCAGCCGTTAAGGAAGAACTTGGTGAGTTAAACATCATCGCAGAAGACCTTGGTTTCATGACAGACGAAGTTATTGAATTGCGTGAACGTACTGGTTTCCCAGGAATGAAGATTCTTCAATTTGCCTTCAACCCAGAAGACGAAAGCATCGATAGCCCACACTTGGCACCTGCTAACTCTGTTATGTACACAGGAACACACGATAACAATACGGTCCTTGGTTGGTACCGTAACGAGATCGATGATGCGACTCGTGAATACATGGCTCGCTACACTAACCGTAAAGAATACGAAACAGTGCCACATGCTATGCTTCGTACAGTCTTTTCATCAGTTAGCTTCATGGCAATTGCAACTATGCAAGATTTGCTAGAATTGGATGAGGCAGCTCGTATGAACTTCCCATCTACCCTTGGTGGAAACTGGTCTTGGCGTATGACTGAAGATCAATTGACACCAGCTGTCGAGGAAGGCTTGCTTGACTTGACAACAATCTATCGCCGAATCAATGAAAATTTGGTAGATTTAAAGAAATAATACAATATCAGGAGACACCTTAAACATGTTATCACTACAAGAATTTGTACAAAATCGTTACAATAAAACCATTGCAGAATGTAGCAATGAAGAGCTTTACCTGGCTCTTCTTAACTACAGCAAGCTTGCAAGTAGTCAAAAACCAGTTAACACTGGTAAGAAAAAAGTTTACTACATCTCAGCTGAGTTCTTGATTGGTAAACTTTTGTCAAACAACTTGATCAACCTTGGTCTTTACGATGATGTCAAAAAAGAACTTGCAGCTGCAGGTAAAGACTTGATCGAAGTTGAAGAAGTTGAATTGGAACCATCTCTTGGTAATGGTGGTTTGGGACGTTTGGCTGCATGCTTTATCGACTCAATTGCTACTCTTGGTTTGAACGGTGACGGTGTTGGTCTTAACTACCACTACGGTCTTTTCCAACAAGTTCTTAAAAATAACCAACAAGAAACAATTCCAAACGCATGGTTGACAGAGCAAAACTGGTTGGTTCGCTCAAGCCGTAGCTACCAAGTACCATTTGCTCACTTCACATTGACATCAACTCTTTACGATATCGATGTACCTGGTTACAAGACAGAAACTAAGAACCGCTTGCGTTTGTTTGACTTGGATTCTGTTGATTCTTCTATCATTAAAGACGGTATCAACTTTGACAAGACAGATATCGCTCGCAACTTGACTCTTTTCCTTTACCCAGATGATAGTGACCGTCAAGGTGAATTGCTCCGTATCTTCCAACAATACTTCATGGTTTCAAACGGTGCGCAATTGATCATCGACGAAGCAATCGAAAAAGGAAGCAACTTGCATGACCTTGCTGACTACGCTGTTGTACAAATCAACGACACTCACCCATCAATGGTTATTCCTGAATTGATTCGTCTTTTGACTGCTCGTGGTATCGAACTTGACGAAGCAATCTCAATCGTTCGTAGTATGACTGCTTACACGAACCACACAATCCTTGCTGAAGCCCTTGAAAAATGGCCTCTTGAATTCTTGCAAGAAGTGGTTCCTCACTTGGTACCAATCATCGAAGAATTGGACCGTCGTGTGAAAGCAGAAGTGAAAGATCCAGCTGTTCAAATTATTGACGAGAGTGGACGTGTTCACATGGCTCACATGGATATCCACTATGGATACAGCGTTAACGGGGTAGCAGCGCTCCACACTGAAATCTTGAAGAACTCTGAGTTGAAAGCCTTCTATGACCTTTACCCAGAAAAATTTAACAACAAAACAAACGGTATCACTTTCCGTCGTTGGCTTATGCATGCTAACCCAAGCTTGTCTCACTACTTGGATGAGATTCTTGGAGAAGGTTGGCACCATGAAGCAGATGAGCTTGAAAAACTTTTGTCTTATGAAGACAAAGCAGCTGTCAAAGAAAAATTGGAAAGCATCAAGGCTCACAACAAACGTAAATTGGCTCGTCACTTGAAAGAACACCAAGGTGTGGAAATTAATCCAAACTCTATCTTTGACATCCAAATCAAACGTCTTCACGAGTACAAACGTCAACAAATGAACGCTTTGTACGCAATCCACAAATACCTTGATATCAAAGCTGGTAACATCCCTGCTCGCCCAATCACAATCTTCTTTGGTGGTAAAGCAGCTCCAGCCTACACAATTGCTCAAGACATCATCCACTTGATCCTTTGCATGTCAGAAGTTATTGCTAACGATCCAGCAGTAGCTCCACACTTGCAAGTAGTTATGGTTGAAAACTACAACGTTACTGCAGCAAGCTTCCTTATCCCAGCATGTGATATCTCAGAACAAATCTCACTTGCTTCTAAAGAAGCTTCAGGTACTGGTAACATGAAATTCATGTTGAACGGAGCTTTGACACTTGGTACTATGGACGGTGCTAACGTGGAAATCGCTGAGTTGGTTGGCGACGAAAACATCTACATCTTTGGTGAAGATTCAGAAACTGTTATCGACCTTTACGCAAAAGCAGCTTACAAATCAAGCGAATTCTACGCTCGTGAAGC
Source organism: Streptococcus mitis (assembly GCF_019929545.1). Taxonomy (GTDB): domain Bacteria; phylum Bacillota; class Bacilli; order Lactobacillales; family Streptococcaceae; genus Streptococcus; species Streptococcus mitis_BU. Next base: position 29,181 of record NZ_JAHZPT010000014.1, on the reverse strand, counting down.
TATCAAACCATTGGTTGACTTCATCGTTAGCGATGCAGTTCTTGCAGCTGGAAACAAAGAGCGCTTGGAACGTCTTTACAATGAATTGATCAACAAAGACTGGTTCATGACTCTTCTTGACTTGGAAGACTACATCAAGGTTAAAGAACAAATGTTGGCTGACTACGAAGACCGTGACGCATGGTTGGATAAAGTCATCGTTAACATTTCTAAAGCAGGATTCTTCTCATCTGACCGTACAATCGCTCAGTACAACGAAGATATCTGGCACTTGAACTAAGATACAAGATTTATACTAATACACTTTCCTATAAAGCGAATTTCGATTGAAATTCGCTTTTTTTGAATGCTGTGGATTTGAGTCAATCTTGAATTAAAAAGAGAGAAATCATAGACACATTGAACGCTTAAAATGCTGGTTTTACAACCTTTAAGCCTCGAAATCTACTTAAAAATTACCTCAAATTTCTTGTGTTCGCTTACATAAAGTATTATAATATGATTATAGGAAAGAAGGTGTTCTTATGTGGAAAAAATATTTTTCAAAATATAAATGGACGGATTTATTTTGGATTCTATTTGTTATTTTAACATGCCTCTTGGCGGGTAATAGTAATCTTTACCCCCTTACCCATCAAGAAATCTCTTATCATGGGTGCTTATCGGGAATTACACTTGCCTTATTTCACTTGCTATTTATTGATAAGTTTTTTATTTCGAATCGAAAATAAATGGAGAAGCTAAAAGCTTTAAATGTTTTAGACTTTTGGGATAGATAGTTTAAAAATTGAAATTTAAAACCGCAGATCTTCTTGAAATGCGGTTTTTTGTGTCAATTATAGTACTCTCCCAACCAGAATCTCAGCCTCAATGGTAATCTCTGTCAGTTGGCTCCAGTCAATCTTGCTCTGGTCAATGTGAAAGAGGAGAGGAGTCATACTGAGTAGGGCTTGGAGCTGCTCTGCTGTGATAGTTTTAGTCAGAGAGGCAGTTTGACTAGATAGGATGGTAAAGTGTTCTCGGAAATGATTTTTGATATCTTGGTTGGAATAGTCCTTGTTTGTCAGCTGGTCTTGTACCTTCTGACGGATTTCCTTGAGGTGATTTTTAGTTGGAATAACCTTTATCAAGATACCGTCTTTGGATAAAACGCGACGAAATTCTCCATAGTTGGCAGGGGAAAAGATATCAAGCAGGATATCCATGCTAGCGTCTTTTATAGGAAGACGAGCCAAGTCACCAACGAACCAGTTGACTGCCCAGTTGGGTTCGCTCTTGGCAGCGATTTGGACGGAATCTTTGGAAATATCAAAGGCATAGAAGGTTTTGTCAGGATGCCTTTCTTGGAGTTTGCGAGAATAGAAACCTTCACCGCAACCGATATCTAAGACTGTGGTGCTAGTTTCTGAACTGGCTAGCAAGTCAGATACAGCCTCTAAGATAGCCTGATAAAAGCCGGCTTCTAGGATTTGTTGACGGTTTTGAAAATTTTCCTTGTCGTAGTTAGCAGATTGCTTGATTTGAGGTGCTAGATTGACATAGCCGAATTTCGCCAAGTCAAAAGAATGGCGATTGCTACATTTGAGACTACTCTCTAGCAGAGTCAGATTTTCTTGACAGATGGGACAGGCAAAGGCAGTCGCAGAAGCAAAACGCTGAAGTTTGGGTTTGAGATTTGTATTCATAGTTTAAGTGTATCAAAAGAGGCAAATGAAAGCAACTTTAGGAATAAGTAGATGGGAGATTCAGTAGAAATAAAACTAATACTCTTCGAAAATCAAATTCAAACCACGTCAACGTCGCCTTGCCGTACTCAAGTACAGCCTGCGGCTAGTTTCCTAGTTTGCTCTTTGATTTTCATTGAGTATAATTCTCCAATTTATGAAATGACATTGCTTTTATATCTAAATTGCTATATAATAATGATAAGGAGGAAATAAGTATGTTAAAAGAAGTATTAACCGTCGCAAAAGTTGCGAAAAAATCATCACTCTTTTTGGGTGGTGTCGCATTTGGTACCCTTGGTTTGAAAATCTTGGCAAGTAAGGAAGCTAAAAAAGGTTATTCTAAAGCTTTGGCTAAGGCTTACAAGTTGAAAGACGAGCTAGATGCATCTGTTTCTGTTGTGAAGCAACATGGAGACGATGTCTTGCAAGATGCCAAATATTTGTACGAGCAAGAGAAAAAAGAAGAGCAATTAGATAGCCTTATAGGGGAATAATATGTCTTTTAAAGTGCTACATAGAGGATACCAACATATCCGACTATCATCTTCTTTTTCACTCACCTTGGATATTCAAGACTATCTTCGTTCCTTGGCGAGAGATGAAAAGGGGATTGAGTCTATCCAGTTTTACATGGATCAACAGCACTTTACTCTACGCATAAAAGAAGGCTTTTCTGTATTAGATAATGCAGAAGCCTTTTTAAAAAGAATTGATAAAGGGAAAGTTTCTGAGTTGATGACTCTTCCCATTCGTAGAGAAGAGAGTGCTTATTCTATTGTTTCAGGTGCAGCGATTAAGCGTGTACTTTTTCGTAGTTTTGTGCCGTATCCTATTCGCTATATATGGACTTGTTATCAGGCTTTTGGCTATATTAGAGAAGCCTATCAGACTCTAGCGTGTAAGGAGCTAACGATGGAGGTCTTGGACTGTTCGGCGATTTTATTGTCCTTGTTTATGAACCAATCCAAGACAGCTAGCAATATCATGTTTATGCTTGATTTGGGGAATCATTTAGATCAGTGGTCCTTGAAAAAAACTGCAACAGATCTAGAACAAAGCCTTCTTGCAAAAGAGAGCGATGTATTCCTAGTACAGGGCGATACGGTTGTTAGTATCAAGAGTTCTGATGTTCAAATAGGAGATGTCTTGGTCCTATCTCAAGGAAATGAAATTCTGTTTGATGGACAAGTAGTTTCAGGTTTAGGTATGGTCAACGAAAGTTCCTTGACGGGAGAGAGTTTTCCAGTTGAAAAAAGAGAGTCTGATTTAGTTTGTGCAAATACAGTATTAGAAACTGGAGAGTTACGCATTCGTGTAACCGATAATCAGATGAACAGCCGGATTTTACAACTGATTGAGTTGATGAAGAAATCTGAAGAAAACAAGAAAACGAAACAACGCTATTTCATCAAGATGGCGGATAAGGTCGTCAAATATAATTTCTTGGGGGCTGGTCTGACTTACCTATTAACAGGTTCTTTTTCTAAGGCTATTTCTTTCCTATTGGTCGATTTCTCCTGCGCTTTGAAAATCTCTACTCCTGTAGCTTATTTAACAGCTATCAAGGAGGGGTTGAATCGTGAAATGGTGATTAAGGATGGAGATATTCTGGAGAAATATCTGGAAGTTGATACTTTCTTGTTTGATAAGACGGGAACAATCACAACTAGTTATCCTATAGTTGAAAAGGTGTTACCTTTTGGGGACTATAGTGAGGAAGATATTCTCAGAATCAGTGCCTGTCTTGAGGAACACATTTATCATCCTATTGCTAATGCCATCGTCAAGCAAGCTGAGATAGAGGGGATTGAACATGAGGAAATGCATGGGAAACTCCAATATATCGCAAGCAAGGGGATCAAATCTCATATAGATGGGCAACCAGTTCTTATTGGGAATTATGTTTTGATGCAGGATGAGCAAATTCATATCAGTTCAGAACAAAATGCTTTAATTGAAGAGTACAAGAGTCACTACAATCTCTTATTCTTGGCTTATCAGAATGAATTGATTGGAATGTTCTGCATTCATACTCCTTTGAGAAAAGAAGCAAAAGCAGCCTTGGAGAAACTTAAGGCACAAGGGAAAAAATTGATTCTGGCAACAGGGGACACCCTGGTTAGGACAGAGGAATTAGTTAAAGATTTGCCCTTTGATCAGGTCTATACAGACTTGAAACCTGATGGGAAATTTGAGTTAGTAGAGGAACTGCAGAAAGCAGGTCACACTATTTTGATGGTTGGAGATGGATTGAATGACTCAGCGGCTCTAACCCTATCAGATATCGGTGTGGTGATGAATGAGAGTGCAGACATTTCTAAGCAGATGAGCGATATCTTATTGTTAGATAATCGCTTGGATTTCTTCCAAGAGTTGGATTGGCTATCATCATCTTTGCAAACACTCATCAAGAAGAATATTCAAGATACCGTTGTCGTAAATAGTAGTTTGATTGGCTTTGGCTTATTTAATTGGCTCAGTCCTTCAAATCTCTCTATCTTACATAATCTAACAACCTTGCGCATTGTACTGCGTAGTCTGTCTATTAAAAATAGATAGATGAGATTTATTAACAGCAAAAAGGAGTTACCTTTCTCGAGGATAACTCCTTTGTTTATAGATAAATGTTGAATAGTTTAGTAAGTCAATACAAAGTATTTTTTCTTCCCACGACGGATAACAGTCAGTTCATTCTCTAACTTATCTGCGTCACTCAAGACATAGTCAAGGTCTTGGATGCGGTCGCCGTTGACGTAGATAGCTCCGTTTTGGACGTCTTCACGGGCTTGGCGTTTTGAGTTAACCACACCAGATGAGACGAGAAGTTCCACGATATTGTGATTTTCATCTGCTTGAACTTGGTAGTTTGGCACTCCACGAAGTCCTTGTTTGAGCTCTTTGACAGAAAGGTTTTTGATGTTTCCTGCAAAGAGTTGCTCAGTGATGTTGAGGGCTTCTTTGTAGGCTTCTTCTCCGTGAACGAGTGTAACGACTTCACGAGCCAAGACTTTTTGAGCCAAGCGTTCGTGTGGCGCTGCTTCAAATTGTTTACGAATGTCTTCAATCTCATCAAGTGACAAGAAAGTAAAGATTTTCAAGAAGCGAACAGCGTCTGCGTCCATAACGTTCATCCAAAATTGGTACATTTCGTATGGAGAAGTCTTTTCAGGATTAAGCCAGACGGCATTTCCTTCTGATTTACCAAATTTCTTACCAGTTGCATCTGTGATAAGCGGAACGGTGATAACGTGACCAGTCTTATCAGCTTTACGACGAAGCAATTCAGTACCAGCTGTCATATTTCCCCACTGGTCAGAACCACCGATTTGAAGCGTTACGTTGTGGTCTTGGTTAAGAACGAAGAAGTCGTAACCTTGCATGATTTGGTAGGCAAACTCAGTGTATGAAATTCCTGTTTCAATCCGTTTTTTCACAGACTCCTTGCTCATCATGTAGTTGACAGTGAAGTATTTTCCGATATCACGGAGGAAGTCAATGAAGCTGATGCTGCCAAACCAGTCGTAGTTGTTGACCATGACAGCTTTATTTTCGCCATTTTCAAAGTCAAGAAAACGAGAAAGTTGTCCTTGGATAGACTTGACCCAGCCATCTACTGTGTCTTTTGTTTGGAGACTACGTTCAGCATCTTTGAAGGACGGATCTCCGATGAGACCTGTAGCACCGCCAACGAGCGCATAGGGTTTGTGACCTGCTAGCTGCAAGCGACGACTTGTCAAGATTGCGACAAGGTGGCCTAGGTGAAGGCTGTCAGCAGTTGGATCGTAGCCAGTATAATAAGAAACTTGACCTTCTTCTAGGGCTTTACGCAAAGCTTCTTCATCAGTCGTTTGAAAAATCAAACCACGCTCTTTTAGCTCATCAAAAATGTGCATGTGTCTTTTCTCCTTTTTAAAAATATTGTTTCTAACTATTGTATCACAAACTTGGGCAATAGCCTAGTAGAATAAGGAAGAAAGTGGCTATTTTATTGAAAGTTTACCTTTTATGGTATAATAGATAGAGTGAGGAAATCCATGCAAAATCAATTAAATGAATTAAAACGAAAAATGCTGGAATTTTTCCAGCTAGTAAAATCAAAAATAAATCATAAAAAATCAGAGAAAGTCTCAGAAGAGAAGCAGTCGGATGGGACAGGTGGGAAAGTTCTGGCTATCCTAGGTAGCATTTTAGCTGCTATCAAGGGAATTTTGAATACTCTCTTTATTCTAGGCTTTATCGGTGGACTTTTTGGTGCTGGTGTAGCTCTTGGTTATGGAGTTGCTTTGTTTGACAAGGCCAAGGTTCCCCAATCGGAGGACTTGGTCAAGCAGGTTAAAAATATTTCTTCTATCTCAGAAATTGTTTATGCAGATGGGAGTGTCATTGCTTCTATCGAGAGTGATTTACTGAGAACTTCTGTCTCATCTGAGGAAATATCGGACAATCTCAAAAAGGCTATCGTTGCAACTGAGGACGAACATTTTCTTGAACATAAAGGGGTTGTGCCCAAAGCTGTGATTCGGGCGACTTTGGGAACTTTTGCAGGTTTGGGCTCGTCTAGTGGGGGCTCGACCTTGACCCAACAGTTAATCAAACAACAAGTGGTCGGAGATGCTCCGACTTTGGCTCGTAAGGCTACAGAAATTGTCGATGCCCTTGCCTTGGAACGCAGCATGAGCAAGGATGAAATCTTGACTACTTATCTCAATGTCGCTCCCTTTGGTCGAAATCATAAAGGACAGAATATTGCAGGTGCCCAGCAAGCTGCTGAAGGGATTTTCGGTATCGATGCCAACAAGTTGAGTATTCCTCAAGCCGCTTTCCTAGCAGGTTTGCCACAGAGTCCGATTACTTATTCTCCTTATGAAAATACTGGAGAGTTAAAGAGTGATGAAGACTTAGAACTTGGTTTGAAACGGGCCAAGGATGTTCTCTACAACATGTACCGTACGGGTGCTCTGACTCAAGAAGAATACGACCAGTACAAGGATTATAATCTCAAACAAGATTTCTTGCCATCAGGAACTATCAATGCTGTTTCGAGGGATTACCTTTACTTTACGGCTATGGCTGAAGCGACAGACCGTATGTATGATTATTTAGTTCAACAGGACAATGTCTCTAGTCAGGAGTTAAAAAAGGAAGCAGTTCAAAAGGCCTATCATGAGCGAGCTGAGCAGGAACTAAGTAACGGTGGCTATAAAATCACGACAACAATCAATAAAAAAATCCATACTGCCATGCAAAATGCAGTTGCTAACTACGGTCGTTTGGTAGATGATTCGACTGGGCAGCCTGAAGTAGGGAATGTTTTGATGGACAATAAAACGGGGGCTGTTCTAGGTTTTGTTGGTGGTCGTAATTACCAGACTAACCAAAACAATCACGCCTTCGACACCAAGCGTTCGCCAGCCTCTACAACCAAGCCTTTGTTGGCCTACGGTATTGCCATTGACCAAGGTTTGATGGGAAGCGCTAGTATCTTGTCCAATTATCCAACAAAATTCTCTAATGGAAATCCTATCATGTATGTAAATAGTCCAGGTACAGGCATGATGACTTTGGGTGAAGCCTTGAACTATTCGTGGAATATCCCAGCCTATTGGACCTATCGCATGCTACGTGAGAAGGGTGTGGATGTCAAGGGTTACATGGAGAAAATGGGTTACGAGATTCCGGAGTACGGTATCGAAAGTCTGCCTATGGGTGGTGGGATTGAAGTCACAGTTGCCCAGCATACCAATGGTTATCAAACAATTGCTAATAACGGTGTTTACCATCAGAAACATGTGATTTCTAAGATTGAATCACCTGACGGTAGGGTAATCTATGAATTCCAAGACAAACCAGTTCAAGTGTACTCGAAGGCAACGGCAACAATTATGCAGAGTTTGCTTCGTGAGGTGATTTCATCTCGGATCACTTCAAGTTTCCAAACGGATTTGGCTTCTATCAATTCAAGCTTAGCTCGTGCAGACTGGATTGGTAAGACTGGTACAACCAATGAAGATGAAAATATGTGGCTCATGCTGTCAACACCAAGATTGACTCTAGGTGGTTGGCTAGGGCATGATGACAACCGCCCAATGGCTAAGGGGGCTGGGCATTATCGAAATGCCAAATATATGGCTTACTTGGTCAATGCTATCCAACAGGCTGAGCCTGGTGTTTGGGGCAATGAACGCTTTAATCTTGATTCTAGTGTGACCCAATCTCAGGTCCTCAGATCTACGGGGCAAAAGCCGGGCAAAGTATCCGTTAATGGAAAAACAGTTGATCTTTCAGGTTCTACTGTAACGAGCTATTGGGCTAATAAGGCGGGAGCTCCTACAACAAGCTATCACTTTGCTATTGGAGGAAGTGAAGCAGATTATCAAAACGCTTGGTCAAGTATCGTTAGCACATTGCCAACCCCTTCTAGCTCAAGTACTAGTTCGAATAACAGTTCAAGTAGTAGTTCTAGCAGTACATCAAGTTCATCATCTACACAACCAAATAGTAGAAGATAGGAAAGTGGCATTGATTGCCACTTTTTTCTTTTTTCCTTTCGTGTTACAATAAAGGTATGAATCAGTATCAGAAAAAGATTGTTAAAGGAACCATTTATTCGCTCCTATCCGGCTTAATCTGGGGAATCTGTGGAATTTTAGGAGAATATTTCTTTACTCATTATCAAGTGTCCTCTGGCTGGATTACCTCTATGCGTTTGACACTGGCAGGGAGTCTTGTGCTTATTTGGTCAGCAATGCAATTAAAATCGCAAGTGCTAGATATTTGGCGAGATAAGAAAAATTACCTGCCCTTTTTAGCCTATGCTATTTTGGGGATTTTTTCAGTTCAGTATTTTTTCTATCTCTGTGTAGAATACTCAAATGCAGCGACAGCAACTATTTTACAGTTTATCAGTCCTGTCTTTATCCTCTTTTACAATCGCTTGGTTTATCAAAAACGAGCGTCAAAAAGCGCTATTTTTTATGTTTTGGTTGCCATGTTGGGTGTTTGCTTGATGGCGACAAAGGGAGATCTCTCTCAATTATCCATGACACCGCTAGCACTTGTGACGGGTTTGCTGAGCGCCATGGGGGTCATGTTTAATGTTATCTTACCTCAACCTTTTGCTAAGCGTTATGGGTTTGTACCCACGGTTGGGTGGGGGATGATTTTGGCAGGTTTATTTAGCAATGTCCTCTCGCCGGTTTATCAGCTTTCCTTTACTCCTGATATTTGGAGTATCTTGATTTGTCTCATTATCGCTTTCTTTGGAACGGCTTTTGCCTTTTTTATTTCCATGAAGGCTGTTTCCTTGGTTTCTCCTTTGGTGGTTTCCGTTATCAGTGCCAGTGAACCTCTCTCTTCTGCTCTCTTGAGTGTTTTATTTTTAGGCTTGGTAGTGGATTGGTCCCTTCTTCTAGCTATGGCGCTGATTATTTTACCCATGATTTTCCTATCGATAGAAGAAGCTAAAGAAAGTGAATAAAAAGTCTTTTCTTAATTCTAAAAGTGTGCTATACTAGAATAGTCAATAGAACACGGGGAGATAGTTGTGAAGAGTGTTTTTAGGTTGTATCGGTAGGGGCTTGCTTTTACCGACAGCACGTTTTATCTCACATCCCTAAAAATCATACCTAAAAACAAACAAAAAGGCTTCAAATTTGAGGCCTTTTTTGGTAGAATAGGTATCATTAAAATGAACTAGGAGGCGCTTATGACTGCTACAAAAATGAACGCACAAGAAATTATCCAATTTATCGCCAATGCTGAAAAGAAAACCAGTGTTAAAGTAACCTTTGAAGGACAACTTGCAACTGCTGTACCAAGCTCTGTTGTTAAACTAGGGAATGTCCTATTCGGAGATTGGAAGGACGTGGCTCCGCTTCTCGATGGTTTGGTAGAAAATCAAGACTATGTTGTTGAGCAAGATGCTCGTAATTCTGCAGTTCCCTTGCTAGACAAACGTGCTATCAATGCTCGTATCGAGCCAGGTGCTATTATCCGTGATCAGGTTGAAATTGGAGACAATGCTGTTATCATGATGGGAGCAGTTATCAATATTGGCGCTGAAATTGGCGCAGGAACCATGATTGACATGGGTGCTATCCTTGGTGGCCGTGCTATCGTTGGGAAAAACAGTCACGTTGGTGCAGGTTCCGTTCTTGCAGGTGTGATTGAGCCAGCTAGCGCAGAACCAGTCCGTGTTGGAGATAATGTTCTTATCGGCGCTAATGCAGTGGTTATCGAAGGAGTCCAAATCGGTAGTGGTTCAGTTGTCGCAGCAGGAGCTATTGTTACCCAAGATGTCCCAGAAAACGTGGTGGTAGCAGGTGTTCCAGCTCGTATCATCAAAGAGATTGATGCCCAAACCCAACAAAAAACAGCGCTAGAGGATGCGCTTCGTACCTTGTAATTGTAAATGAAAAATAGAGGCGGAACTCTTTTTCCAGCCTCTTTCTGCTATATAGGAGGATAGATAGATGTTAGATTTGATTCAGACTCGACGAGATTTGCACCAGATTCCAGAGATTGGCTTGGAGGAGTTCAAGACTCAGACTTATTTGCTGGATGTGATTGAGAAATTGACTGTGGGCAAGAATTTTGTCCAAGTTCGTACTTGGCGGACAGGGATTTTGGTTTATTTGCAGGGAAGTCAGCCAGAGCGTACCATTGGTTGGCGGACAGATATTGATGGTCTGCCTATCGTCGAACAAACAGGCCTTCCTTTCGCTTCTCAGCACCAAGGTCGTATGCATGCTTGTGGCCATGATTTCCACATGACCATTGCTTTGGGCTGTCTTGAGCGCGCCCTTGAGGAGCAACCAAAGAACAATCTGCTCTTTTTATTTCAGCCTGCTGAAGAAAATGAAGCTGGTGGCATGCTCATGTATGAGGATGGCGCTTTTGGAGACTGGTTGCCAGACCAGTTTTATGGCCTCCATGTTCGGCCAGATTTGAAGGTTGGACAGATTGCGACTAATACTCATACACTCTTTGCAGGAACTTGCGAGGTGAAGATTCGTTTTAAAGGCAAAGGTGGCCATGCAGCTTTTCCACATGAAGCTAATGACGCCTTGGTGGCGGCTAGTTACTTTGTGACCCAGGTGCAGTCAGTTATCAGCCGCAATGTTAATCCAATCGAGGGAGCAGTGGTGACCTTTGGAGTTTTCCAAGCTGGAACAACCAACAATGTTATCACAGATACAGCCTTTTTGCATGGAACTATTCGGGCTTTGACACAGGATATGAGTCTCTTGGTGCAAAAGCGGGTCAAAACAGTTGCAGAAGGGGTTGCAGCTGCCTTCGATATGGAAGTCGAAGTGGAACTCAAACAAGGTGGTTACCTGCCTGTTGAGAACCATCCAGCCTTGGCGCGTGAACTGATGGACTTCTTTGAAGAAAAAGAGGGAATCGAGTTGATTGATATCGAGCCTGCTATGACAGGTGAAGACTTTGGTTATCTCCTTTCAAAAGTTGATGGCGTTATGTTCTGGCTAGGTATTGATAGTCCCTATGCCCTTCATCACCCTCAGATGAGTCCTAAGGAAGAAGCATTAGCTATTGGGGTGGATGCGGTCTCTAGTTTCCTGAAAAAGAAGGCAGCAGAGTAGAGGGCTTGTCTATGAAATCGGAATTACGTAAGCAAGTCTTGCACGAAATGAAGGATTTACCTCGAGAGCAAAAACAGGCTATGGATCAAGCTTTAACGGATCAATTTTTGGAACATCCCTTCTACCAAGAAGCTAAGATCATCGCAACCTACCTCTCTTTTCCTCATGAGTTTCAAACACAGGAACTGATTGAGCAGGCGCTGAAGGACGGCAAAAAGGTTCTGATACCCAAAACCTATCCCAAGGGGCGCATGGACTTTGTGGTCTATGATCCGCAACAACTGGTCAAAACTTCCTTTGGCTTACTGGAACCACAGGGAGATTTGGAAGTAGTGGATGCATCTCAGATTGATTTGATTCATGTTCCTGGCTTGGTTTTTAGGACGAAAGGATATCGGATTGGATATGGTGGAGGTTATTACGACCGCTATCTAGAACATTTTTCTGGTCATACTTTGAGTACGATCTATCTTTGTCAAATTCAGGACTTTATCCCTGAAAAGCATGATATTCCTGTTCAGGAGGTTCTGATTGATGAAGGAAATCTTTGATAGACGTTACCCTGTAACGAGTTTCTTCCTCTTAGTGACGGCCTTGGTATTTCTACTAATGTTGGTGACTACAGGTGGAAACTTTGACAGGGCGGATACATTATTTCGATTTGGAGCCATGTATGGGCCAGCTATTCGCCTCTTTCCTGAGCAGGTTTGGCGTCTCTTCTCTGCCATTTTTGTTCATATTGGTTGGGAACATTTCATTGTCAATATGATTTCCCTTTATTATCTTGGTAGGCAAGTAGAGGAAATTTTCGGATCCAAGAAGTTTTTCTTTCTCTATCTTTTATCAGGAATGATGGGCAATCTCTTTGTTTTTGTATTTAGTCCAAAAACCTTAGCAGCAGGAGCTTCTACTTCTCTCTATGGGCTATTTGCTGCAATTATTGTTCTTCGCTATGCAACGCGTAATCCTTATATCCAGCAGTTGGGGCAATCCTATCTGACACTTTTTGTGGTTAATATTATTGGAAGTGTTCTGATTCCAGGAATCAGCCTAGCAGGCCATATCGGGGGAGCAGTTGGTGGAGCATTTCTAGCAATTATCTTTCCAGTTCGAGGAGAAAGACGGATGTATAGTACTAGTCAGAGGTTAGGAGCGGTAGTGTTATCCGTAGGACTCGCAGTCTTGCTTTTCTACAAGGGAATGAGCTGTGTGTAGGGAATGAATAGTTAAATGCGCATGGATTCAGTTGCCAATAAGTCATCTACAAAGATGACTTTTTTGTTGCAAAATTGGAAGGAGCTAGTTTCTTGTATCTTATGATTTGATGAATTTGTCTGATCTTTAATAGACTAAAAAATGCTATAATAGTCAATAATAAAAGAATGGACGAGGTAGTCGAATGGAAAATTGTGTTTACATCATTTCAGGCCCTCCTGGTGTTGGGAAAAGCACAGTCAGTAAGGAGTTGGCCTATTCTTTTAAGAAAAGTGCAGTAATTGAAGGCGACATGATTTATTTAATGATTAAAGGAGGACTCGTGGCTCCTTGGGAAGATGATGGTTATTACATGGATTTATTTTGGGATAATATCATCAGTCTGATCAATAATTTCATCGACCGAGGCATTACCGTTGTGATAGAATATGTCATTTTTGAAGAGCAACTAAAGAAAATTGCAACCTTCTTAAAAGAAAAACAAATCAGTTTAAAATACTGTGTCCTGCTGGCTGAAGAAGAAACCTTGAAAAAACGAGATTCCTTAAGGAAAGAAATTGAGAGAACAGGCGATTTATCAATCCAGTCAAGAAATGAGTTCCTAGCTAAAAATATCAAAAAAAATCACTTGCTGTTTACAGATCAGTTAGATGCTAGAGAAACGGCTCGGATCATCAAAACGTCAATCAGATTTGTGTTTGAAATTCTGTAGTCAGTGACAAATTACCAAGATTGCGATGGGAGATTGACAGAGATACCTCAGCAATTTTAAATCGCATGCAATTTTAAAGTAAAAGCATCTCTAGAGAACAAATTTTAGAGATGCTTTTTTACATATGCAAGATGGATTATTCTCCCTCAGCCAATTCTTTTCCGAGTTGGATGATGTAATCTTTCAAGTCATCTTTGACTTGTGGGTGTTTGAGGGCATAGTCAATAGATGTTTTCACAAAGCCAAACTTATCCCCAACGTCGTAACGAGCTCCTGTAAATTCACGGGCGAAAACACGTTGTGTTTTATTAAGCGTATCAATAGCGTCGGTAAGCTGGATTTCATTTCCAGCACCGGGAGCTTGATTTTCGAGGATCTCAAAAATTTCTGGTGTGAGCAGGTAACGTCCGATGATTGCCAAATCACTTGGAGAATCTTCTGGAGCTGGTTTTTCAACGAAAGTTTCGACACTATAGAGACCATTAATCCCTTCACCCTGAGGAGCTATAACTCCATATGCTGAAACGTCTTCGTGTGGTACGGGCATAACAGCAATTGTTGATGCGTGAGTCGTTTCGTAATCATTCATCAATTGTTTTGTCAAAGGAACAGCGTGGTCATCTGTGATATCCATTAGGTCGTCACCCAGCATGACAACGAAGGGCTCATTCCCTACAAAAGCTTTTGCTTGTAAGACAGCATCTCCAAGACCACGAGGATGGCTTTGACGGATAAAGTGAAGGCGAATGCCAGTTGTTTCGTCTACCAGTTTTAGTAAGTCATGTTTGCCTTTTTCTTTGAGGTTGTACTCAAGCTCAAAGTTTGAGTCAAAGTGGTCTTCAATAGAACGTTTTGATTTACCAGTGACAACTAGAATATCTTCAATGCCTGATTTAAGAGCTTCTTCCACGATAAACTGGATAGTTGGTTTGTCTACAATTGGCAACATTTCTTTGGCAAGGGCCTTGGTTGCTGGTAGAAATCGAGTTCCAAGTCCAGCAGCAGGGATGACTGCTTTTCTAACTTTTGATGTCATAAGAATCCTTTCTCTAGAGGGTTAAGACCATTCATTTTCTGCTTTAAATTCATTGTTCATGATATCATAAATGGCATCTTTGATATTGGTTCCGTGGTAAATAACTTGGTAAATGGCTTGTGTAATGGGCATATAGACTCCAAGTTCTTGCGCTAGTTCATAGGCTGCTCGAGTTGTTGAGATTCCTTCGATTACCATGCCCATATTGGCTTCGATATCAGCTAGAGATTCTCCACGACCAAGAGCATCTCCTGCTCTCCAGTTACGAGAGTGGATGGAGGTGCCCGTTACGATCAAATCTCCCACACCAGATAAGCCGCTATAGGTCAGTGGGCTGGCCCCGAGTGCTACCCCTAGGCGGGTAATTTCTGCCAAGCCTCGAGCGATGATGGCTGCCTTAGCGTTGTCACCAAATCCTAAACCATGTAAGGCTCCAGCACCGACAGCGATAATGTTTTTAAGAGCACCAGCGGTTTCGACCCCGATAACATCCGTATTTGTGTAAAGTCGGAAGTAGTGATTACTAAAGAGTTCTTGAACGTATTGAGCTGTTTGTAAATCTTTAGAAGCAGCAGTGATTAAAGTCAGGTCACGCACAATGGTCTCTTCTGCATGACTAGGCCCTGAGACAACGACGATATCACTGCGGAGATGTTCAGGAATTTCTTCTTCAAGGATGGTTGATAATCGTTTATGACTATCAGGCTCTAATCCCTTTGACGCGTGCATGATGATAGCCTTATGGTCTAAGGTTTGTGCAACTTGCTGGGCAACAAGTCGTGTCACTTTTGTTGGGACAACAAACAAAATCGCATCCACATCTTTTAATGCCTCTGCTAAGTCAGTGTAGGCAATGATATTTTCGTCTAGAACGACATCTTTAAAGTAGTGCTTGTTAGTATGATAGGTATTAATTTCATTGATTTGATCGGGAAGATTTCCCCAAATACGTACCTCGTGTCCATTGTCATTTAAGACTTGTGAAAGGGCAGTTCCCCAAGAACCAGGCCCCAAGACGGCGACGGTTTGTTTTTCCATGTTTTCCTCCTTGATAGAGTTCTCTTTTTATTTTATCACATTCTAGGGGATTTTGCACTTGCATTGCTGGGGAGTGGTTGCTTTCTTCCTTGAATAATATACAAAAACCGAGCCTAAGTATTAAACTCTCAGGCTCGGTTTTGATATTCCTTAAAGAATAGCTAGGTTTATTTCAATTGATCTGTAATGTCTTTTGATAGCAACATTCCCAGATGGTAAGTTTTATTGATATAAGCAATGACATCATTGATATTTTCAGTCGTATGAATTTTTTCTTTGATGTTAGACCTGAATGTTTCATCCTTTAAAAGTTGTTCTTGGTAGAGTTTTTGCAGTCTCTCCTTCTCGTACTTATTGAGCAGAAAAAGGAAAACCAAGCTAATTACAACGAGGATATAAGCATATTGGCTCATAGAATATCTCCCTGTATGATAAAGAAGTAGTAGTGAGTAGATTGAATTAGTGAAGCGCCTAACCAAATCACCATAGTTTCGACGTCATGTTCTCTAAATCGATTATATTTAGAGAACATGACTAGTGAAGCAGTTAGCTAGTCCGCATATAAGCGGCTAGCGTCTAACAATTAGGAACTTTAGTTCCAATTGTTAGTACTGAATCACATCTTCTCTGGCGCTTCTACTCCAAGCAAGCGAAGGGCTTCTTTGAGAACGACTGCTGTTGCGTAGCTAAGGGCTAGACGGCTGTCGCGTTCTGGGCTTTCATCCAAGATGCGCGTATGTGCATAATATTTGTTAAAGGCTTGAGCTAGGCTAATTGCAAATTTAGCAATGATAGAAGGTTCAAAGTTATCCGCCGCACGGTTGATAATACGTGGGAAGTCTTGGATGAGTTTGATGATTTCCCAGCTTTCAGTATCATTCAAGCTATAGTTGCCAGCTGTTTCTGGTTTGAAATCCGCTTTACGTAAGATCGATTGGATACGAGCGTAGGCGTATTGAACATAAGGTCCAGTTTCACCCTCGAAGGATACCATAGCTTCTAGGTCGAAGTCGTATCCATTTGTACGGTCGGTTTTGAGGTCATAGAATTTAATGGCTCCAACCCCAACAGCATGTGCTACCTGATCTTTATTTTCCAATTCAGGATTTTTAGCTTCGATTTGGGCTTTGGCGCGACTAACAGCCTCTGCAACAGTAGGCTCTAGCAGGATGACATTTCCTTTACGAGTAGAGAGTTTCTTTCCTTCTTTTGTAACTAAACCAAAAGGAACGTGAGTAATGTCGTCACTCCAATCGTAACCCATCTCTTGCAAGACGGCTTTGAGCTGTTTAAAGTGGGCAGATTGCTCTTGACCAACGACGTAGATAGATTTAGCAAATTGGTATTCGTTTTTACGGTAAAGAGCTGCAGCTAAGTCACGTGTGATATAGAGAGTTGCTCCGTCAGATTTCTTGATGAGGGCTGGATGTTCAATTCCATATTTCTCAAGATTGACAACTTGGGCACCTTCTGACTCAACAAGAAGGCCTTTTTCAGAAAGAATGTCTACGACTGCATCCATCTTATCGTTGTAGAAGGCTTCTCCATTGTAGCTGTCAAATTCGACTTGCAATTCATTGTAAAGGCGGTTAAATTCCACTAAACTTTCATCACGGAACCATTGCCAAAGAGCGAGAGCTTCCTCGTCTCCATTTTCAAGTTTACGGAACCATTCGCGTGCTTCTTCATCCAAGCTAGGGTCATTTTCAGCTTCAGCGTTGATGCGGATATAGAGCTTAAGAAGTTCATCAATTGGATGAGCTTTTACAGCTTCTTCGTCACCCCATTTTTTGTAGGCGACAATCAACAGCCCAAACTGTTTACCCCAGTCTCCCAAATGGTTGACCTTGACCGTTTGATATCCGATTTTTTGGAAAATATGTGATAAGCTATCTCCGATAACTGTTGAGCGTAGGTGGCCAATAGAAAATGGTTTAGCGATATTGGGACTAGACATGTCGATAACAACATTTTCTTGTTTGCCAATATTTTGGTCAGCATAGTGTTCTTTTTCAGTGATAACAGCTTGCAATACTTGAGCAGAAATGGCAGATTTATCAAGGAAAAAGTTGACGTAAGGTCCTGTTGCGACAACCTTTTCAAAGGCTTGGCTGTTAATTTTTTCAGCCAGTTCAGCAGCAATCATTTGAGGTGCTTTACGTTCGACTTTTGCAAGAGAAAAAGCAGGGAAAGCGATGTCTCCCATTTCTGAGTTTTTAGGGGTTTCCAGTAAATTGAAAATAGCCTCTTGGTCCAGGCTATCAATGACGCTAGCCAATTCGCTAGCAATCAATTCTTTTGTATTCATTAAGAGCTCCTTTTTGGACTTTTCTACTATTTTATCACAATTTTAAAGAAAGAAGAAAAAATTTTTGAAATCTCCTATTTTTTTGGTATAATATAGTTATAAAATTAGTTATAAATATGCACATAAGAGGATTTTATGAGAAAAAGAGATCGTCATCAGTTAATAAAAAAAATGATTACTGAGGAGAAATTAAGTACACAAAAAGAAATTCAAGATCGGTTGGAAGCGCACAATGTCTTTGTGACGCAGACAACCCTGTCTCGTGATTTGCGCGAAATCGGCTTGACCAAGGTCAAGAAAAATGATATGGTGTATTATGTACTAGCAAATGAGACAGAAAAGATTGATTTGGTTGAATTTTTGTCTCATCATTTAGAAGGCGTTGCAAGAGCAGAGTTTACCTTGGTACTTCATACCAAATTGGGAGAAGCCTCTGTTTTGGCAAATATTGTAGATGCAAACAAGGATGAATGGATTTTAGGAACAGTTGCTGGTGCCAATACCTTATTGGTCATTTGTCGAGACCAGCACGTTGCCAAACTCATGGAAGATCGTTTGCTAGATTTGATGAAAGATAAGTAAGGTCTTGGGAGTTGCTCTCAAGACTTATTTTTGACAAGGAGAGACGGAAAATGGCGACAGAAAAGCTATCACCCGGCATGCAACAGTATGTGGATATTAAAAAGCAATATCCAGATGCTTTTTTGCTCTTTCGGATGGGTGATTTTTATGAATTATTTTATGAGGATGCGGTCAATGCTGCGCAGATTCTGGAAATTTCCTTAACGAGTCGCAACAAGAATGCGGACAATCCGATTCCTATGGCGGGTGTTCCCTATCATTCTGCCCAACAGTATATCGATGTCTTGATTGAGCAGGGTTATAAGGTGGCTATCGCAGAGCAGATGGAAGATCCTAAACAAGCTGTTGGAGTTGTGAAACGAGAGGTTGTTCAGGTCATTACGCCAGGGACAGTGGTCGATAGCAGTAAGCCGGACAGTCAGAACAACTTCTTGGTTGCCATAGACCGCGAAGACAATCAATTTGGCCTAGCTTATATGGACCTGGTGACGGGTGACTTTTATGTGACAGGTCTTTTGGATTTCACGCTGGTTTGTGGGGAAATCCGTAATCTCAAGGCGCGAGAAGTGGTGTTGGGTTATGACTTGTCTGAGGAAGAAGAACAAATCCTCAGTCGTCAGATGAATCTGGTACTTTCCTATGAAAAAGAAGGTTTTGAAGACCTTCATTTACTGGATTCACGATTGGCACCTGTGGAGCAAGCGGCATCTAGTAAGCTACTCCAGTATGTTCATCGGACTCAGATGAGGGAATTAAACCACCTCAAGCCTGTTATCCGCTATGAAATCAAAGATTACTTGCAGATGGATTATGCGACCAAGGCTAGTCTGGATTTGGTTGAGAATGCTCGTTCCGGCAAGAAGCAAGGCAGTCTTTTCTGGCTTTTGGATGAAACCAAAACGGCTATGGGAATGCGTCTCTTGCGGTCTTGGATTCATCGCCCCTTGATTGATAAGGAACGAATCGTCCAACGTCAAGAGGTGGTGCAGGTTTTTCTCGACCATTTCTTTGAGCGTAGTGATTTGACAGACAGTCTCAAGGGTGTCTATGATATCGAGCGCTTGGCTAGTCGGGTTTCTTTTGGCAAAACCAATCCCAAGGATCTCTTGCAGCTGGGGACCACCTTATCCAGTGTGCCACGGATTCGTGCGATTTTAGAAGGGATGGAGCAACCTGCTCTAGCTCATCTCATCGCACAACTGGATGGAATCCCTGAGTTGGAGAGTTTGATTAGCGCAGCGATTGCTCCTGAAGCTCCCCATGTGATTACAGAAGGTGGCATTATCCGGACTAGATTTGATGAGACTTTAGACAAGTACCGGCGCGTTCTCAGAGAAGGGACTGGTTGGATTGCTGAAATTGAGGCCAAGGAGCGAGAAAACTCTGGTATTAGCGCACTTAAGATTGTCTATAATAAAAAGGATGGCTACTATTTCCATGTGACCAATTCGCAACTGGGAAATGTGCCTGCTCACTTTTTCCGCAAGGCGACGCTGAAAAATTCAGAACGTTTTGGAACCGAAGAATTAGCCCGTATCGAAGGCGACATGCTGGAGGCGCGTGAGAAGTCAGCAAACCTAGAGTATGAAATTTTTATGCGTATTCGTGAAGAGGTCAGCAAGTATATCCAGCGTTTGCAGGCTTTAGCTCAAGGCATTGCGACAGTTGATGTCTTACAGAGTCTAGCAGTTGTGGCTGAAACCCAGCATTTGATTCGACCTGAATTCGGAGATGATTCGCGAATTGATATCCAGAAAGGGCGCCATGCTGTCGTTGAAAAGGTTATGGGGGCTCAGACCTATATTCCAAATACGATTCAGATGGCAGAAGATACCAGTATTCAACTGATTACAGGGCCCAACATGAGCGGAAAGTCAACCTATATGCGTCAGTTAGCCATGACGTCGGTTATGGCCCAGATGGGGTCTTATGTGCCAGCAGAAAGCGCCCATTTACCGATTTTTGATGCGATTTTTACCCGTATCGGAGCAGCAGATGACTTGGTTTCAGGTCAATCAACCTTCATGGTAGAGATGATGGAGGCTAACAATGCCATTTCGCATGCGACCAAGAATTCCTTGATTCTTTTTGATGAATTAGGTCGAGGAACTGCAACCTATGATGGAATGGCCTTGGCCCAGTCCATTATTGAATACATTCATGATCACATTGGAGCCAAGACCCTCTTTGCGACCCACTACCATGAGTTGACTAGTCTGGAGTCTAGCTTGGAACACTTGATCAATGTCCACGTGGCAACCTTGGAGCAGGGTGGACAGGTCACCTTCCTTCACAAGATTGAACCAGGACCAGCCGATAAATCCTACGGTATCCATGTTGCCAAGATTGCTGGCTTGCCAGCAGACCTTTTAGCAAGGGCGGATAAGATTTTGACTCAGTTAGAGAATCAAGGTACAGAAAATCCTGCTCCCATGAGACAAACAAGTGCTGTCACAGAACAAATTTCACTCTTTGATACACCTGAAGAGCATCCTATCCTAGCAGAATTGTCTAAACTGGATGTTTACAATATGACACCTATGCAGGCTATGAATGTCTTGGTCGAGTTAAAACAGAAACTATAAAGAAAAAATTACTAGTCATTCTAGCTGTATCAAGGAGACTTCTTTGACAAGTTCCCACTTTTTTGCTAGAATAGCATCACACAAACAGAATGAGAAGGAGCTGACACATTGTCGCTCCCTTTTGTCTATTTTTTAAGGAGAAAGTATGCTGATTCAGAAAATAAAAACCTACAAGTGGCAGGCCTTGGCTTCGCTCCTGATGACAGGCTTGATGGTTGCTAGTTCACTTTTGCAACCGCGTTATCTGCAGGAAGTGTTAGACGCCCTCCTTGCTGGAAAATATGAAGCTATTTATAGTATCGGGGTTTGGTTGATTGGTGTGGCCGTGGTCGGTCTGGTTGCTGGTGGGCTCAATGTTGTCCTTGCAGCCTATATTGCCCAAGGAGTTTCAGCTGACCTTCGGGAGGACGCCTTCCGTAAAATCCAGACCTTTTCTTATGCCAATATTGAACAATTTAATGCGGGAAATCTAGTCGTTCGCATGACAAATGATATCAACCAGATTCAGAACGTGGTCATGATGACCTTCCAAATTCTTTTCAGACTTCCCCTCTTGTTCATCGGTTCGTTTATCTTGGCGGTTCAAACCTTACCTTCTCTGTGGTGGGTGATTGTTCTCATGGTAGTCTTGATTTTTGGCTTGACTGCTGTCATGATGGGAATGATGGGACCTCGTTTTGCCAAGTTTCAAGCCCTTCTTGAGCGCATCAATGCCATTGCAAAGGAAAATTTGCGTGGCGTTCGTGTGGTCAAGTCCTTTGTCCAAGAAAAAGAGCAGTTTGCTAAGTTTACGGAGGTTTCAGACGAGCTACTCGGTCAAAATCTTTACATCGGTTATGCCTTTTCAGTAGTGGAACCTTTCATGATGTTGGTCGGTTATGGGGCGGTATTCCTCTCTATTTGGCTAGTTGCAGGGATGGTTCAATCGGATCCGTCAGTTGTTGGTTCCATTGCTTCCTTTGTCAATTACCTAAGCCAGATTATCTTTACCATTGTCATGGTTGGATTTTTGGGAAATTCTGTCAGCCGTGCTATGATTTCCATGCGTCGTATTCGAGAAATTCTTGACGCAGAGCCAGCCATGACCTTCAAGGATGTCCCAGATGAAGAGTTGGTTGGAAGTCTTAGCTTTGAAAATGTGACTTTTACTTATCCAATGGATAAGGAACCGATACTGAAAGATGTGAGCTTTACTATTGAACCTGGTCAGATGGTTGGTGTAGTTGGAGCCACTGGTGCAGGAAAATCAACCTTGGCTCAATTGATTCCACGTCTCTTTGACCCGCAGGAAGGGGCTATCAAAATCGGAGGCAAGGATATTCGAGAAGTGAGTGAAGGGACCCTGCGTAAAACAGTTTCTATCGTTCTCCAACGTGCTATTCTCTTTAGTGGAACGATTGCTGATAACTTGAGACAGGGTAAGGGAGATGCTACTCTATTTGAAATGGAGCGAGCAGCCAATATTGCCCAGGCTAGTGAATTCATTCATCGTATGGAGAAAACCTTTGAAAGTCCAGTTGAGGAACGGGGAACCAACTTCTCAGGTGGGCAAAAGCAAAGGATGTCGATTGCGCGTGGGATTGTCAGCAATCCACGTATTCTGATTTTTGACGATTCGACCTCGGCCTTGGATGCTAAGTCAGAGCGCCTAGTGCAAGAAGCCTTGAATAAGGACTTGAAGGGAACAACAACCATTATCATCGCGCAAAAGATTAGCTCGGTTGTTCATGCGGATAAAATCTTGGTTCTAGATCAAGGACGATTGATTGGTCAAGGCACGCATGCAGACTTGGTTGCCAACAATGCTGTTTACCGTGAAATCTATGAAACACAGAAAGGAAAGGAGGAGTAACATGAAAACAGTTCAATTTTTTTGGAATTATTTTAAAGTCTATAAGCTATCATTTGTAGTTGTCATACTGATGATTGTTCTGGCGACTCTTGCCCAAGCCCTCTTTCCGGTCTTTTCTGGACAAGCAGTGACGCAGCTAGCTAATTTAGTTCAAGCTTATCAAGATGGCAATCCAGAACTTATTTGGCAAAGTCTATCAGGAATCATGGTCAATCTTGGCCTGCTGGTTTTGGTTCTCTTTATCTCCAGTGTGATATACATGTGTCTCATGACGCGCGGGATTGCAGAGTCGACCAACGAGATGCGAAAAGGCCTCTTCGGTAAGCTTGCTCGCTTGACGGTTTCTTTCTTTGACCGCCGACAAGATGGCGATATCTTGTCTCGTTTTACCAGTGATTTGGATAATATCCTTCAAGCCTTTAACGAAAGCTTGATTCAGGTCATGAGCAATATTGTTTTATATATCGGTCTGATTCTTGTCATGTTTTCGAGGAATGTGACGCTGGCCCTCATCACCATTGCCAGCACACCAGTTGCCTTCCTTATGCTGATTTTTATTGTAAAAATGGCACGCAAATACACCAACCTCCAGCAAAAAGAGGTAGGGAAACTCAACGCCTATATGGACGAGAGTATTTCAGGCCAAAAAGCCGTGATTGTGCAAGGAATTCAAGAGGATATGATGGCAGGGTTTCTTGAACAAAATGAGCGCGTGCGCAGGGCAACCTTTAAAGGAAGAATGTTCTCAGGAATTCTTTTCCCTGTCATGAATGGGATGAGTCTGGTCAACACAGCCATCGTTATCTTTGCTGGTTCAGCTGTACTTTTAAATGATAAGATTATTGAAACAAGTACAGCTCTAGGTTTGATTGTTATGTTTGCCCAATTTTCTCAGCAGTACTACCAGCCTATTATTCAAGTTGCAGCTAGTTGGGGAAGCCTTCAGTTAGCCTTTACGGGGGCTGAACGGATTCAGGAAATGTTTGATGCGGAGGAAGAAATCCGACCTGAAAAGGCTCCAATCTTCACTAAGTTGCAAGAAGATGTTGAAATTAGTCATATTGATTTTTCATACTTGCCTGATAAACCTATTTTGAAAGATGTCAGCATTTCTGCCCCTAAAGGTCAGATGACAGCAGTTGTTGGTCCGACTGGGTCAGGGAAAACGACTATTATGAACCTCATCAATCGCTTTTATGATGTTGATGCTGGTGGTATTTATTTTGATGGGAAAGACATCCGTGACTATGACTTGGATAGTCTCAGAAGCAAGGTGGGGATTGTCTTGCAAGATTCGGTCTTGTTTAGCGGAACGATTCGAGACAATATCCGTTTCGGTGTACCAGATGCTAGTCAAGAAATGGTTGAGGCAGCAGCCAAAGCAACCCACATTCACGACTATATCGAAAGCTTGCCTGATAAGTACGATACCCTTATCGATGATGATCAAAGCATTTTCTCGACAGGACAAAAGCAATTGATTTCTATCGCTCGAACCCTGATGACAGATCCAGAAGTTCTCATTCTCGATGAAGCAACTTCAAACGTAGATACGGTGACAGAAAGCAAGATTCAGCATGCCATGGAGGCAGTTGTAGCAGGTAGAACCAGTTTTGTCATTGCCCATCGCTTGAAAACTATTCTCAATGCTGATCAGATTATTGTCCTCAAAGATGGAGAAGTCATTGAACGTGGTAACCACCATGAACTTTTGAAACTAGGTGGCTTCTATTCAGAACTCTATCACAATCAATTTGTTTTCGAATAAGAAAGAAGTTGTCCTATGTGGGCAGCTTTTTCTTGTCCATAAAAAATATTTATCACGGCCTTTAAAAAAACATATTAGACGAAAGGCATTTTGAGTGATATGATAGGACTATCGTTAATATTCGAAAGGAGAGGCATCATGGCTAGAACGGTTGTAGGAGTTGCTGCAAATCTATGTCCCGTAGACGCGGAAGGAAAAAACATTCATTCATCTGTATCTTGTAGATTCGCAGAGAGCATTCGTCAAGTCGGCGGTCTCCCTTTAGTCATTCCTGTTGGTGATGAGTCAGTCGTGCGCGATTATGTAGAAATGATTGACAAGCTTATCTTGACAGGTGGCCAAAATGTCCATCCTCAGTTTTATGGAGAGAAAAAGACCATCGAGAGCGATGATTACAATCTGGTCCGTGATGAATTTGAATTGGCACTCTTGAAGGAAGCTCTTCGTCAGAATAAACCAATTATGGCAATCTGTCGCGGTGTTCAACTTGTCAATGTTGCCTTTGGCGGCACCCTCAATCAAGAAATCGAAGGTCACTGGCAAGGCCTGCCTTTCGGAACATCTCATTCTATTGAGACAGTAGAAGGAAGCGTGGTGGCTAAGCTATTTGGAAAAGAAAGTCAAGTCAACTCCGTCCATCGTCAAAGCATTAAAGATTTGGCACCTAATTTCCGTGTAACTGCTATTGATCCAAGAGACCAGACCATCGAAGCGATTGAGTCTATCGATGAGCACCGCATTATCGGTTTGCAGTGGCATCCAGAGTTTCTGGTTAATGAAGAAGATGGCAATTTAGAACTATTTGAGTATTTATTGAATGAATTGTAACGACTGGGACATCTGGTCGTTCTTTATTTTATTTTTTCAAAATTTTTGGAATGTGGCATTTTTACGCAAACGTTTGAATTCTGATAAAAATTGGAGAAATTCGACAAAAAAACTTGAAAAAAACGAAGGTAAGCGTTATGATAGAAAAGAAGAAATATTGGAGGAATAACATGTCACATATTAAATTTGATTATTCAAAAGTTTTAGACAAATTTGTTGCACCACATGAAGTGGAATACATGCAAGCACAAGTAACAGCAGCAGATGAATTGATCCGTAAAGGAACTGGTGCTGGTAGCGACTTCTTGGGATGGTTGGACCTTCCTGAAAACTACGACCGCGAAGAATTTGACCGCATCTTGAAAGCTGCTGAGCAAATCAAGTCAGACAGCGATGTTTTGGTTGTAATCGGTATCGGTGGATCTTACCTTGGTGCCAAAGCAGCAATCGATTTCTTGAATCACCACTTTGCAAACTTGCAAACAAAAGAAGAACGTAAAGCTCCACAGATCCTTTACGCAGGAAACTCAATCTCATCTACTTACCTTGCTGACTTGGTAGAGTACGTAGCTGACAAAGACTTCTCAGTAAACGTGATTTCTAAATCAGGTACAACAACTGAACCAGCGATCGCTTTCCGTGTTTTCAAAGAACTCTTGGTTAAGAAATACGGTCAAGAAGAAGCAAACAAACGTATCTATGCAACAACTGACCGCCAAAAAGGTGCTGTTAAGGTTGAAGCAGACGCTAACGGTTGGGAAACATTTGTTGTTCCAGATGATATCGGTGGACGCTTCTCAGTATTGACAGCCGTTGGTTTGCTTCCAATCGCAGCATCAGGAGCTGACATCAAAGCCCTTATGGAAGGTGCGAATGCAGCTCGCAAAGACTACACTTCAGATAAAATCTCTGAAAACGAAGCTTACCAATACGCAGCAGTTCGTAACATCCTTTACCGTAAAGGTTATGCAACTGAGATCTTGGTAAATTACGAGCCATCACTTCAATACTTCTCAGAGTGGTGGAAACAATTGGCTGGTGAATCAGAAGGAAAAGACCAAAAAGGTATCTACCCAACTTCAGCCAACTTCTCAACTGACTTGCACTCACTTGGTCAATTTATCCAAGAAGGAACTCGTATCATGTTTGAAACAGTTGTCCGTGTTGACAAACCTCGTAAAAACGTGATTATCCCTAGCTTGGAAGAAGACCTTGATGGACTTGGTTACCTTCAAGGAAAAGACGTTGACTTTGTAAACAAAAAAGCAACTGATGGTGTTCTTCTTGCCCACACAGATGGTGATGTACCAAACATGTACGTGACTCTTCCAGAGCAAGACGCTTTCACTCTTGGTTATACAATCTACTTCTTCGAATTGGCTATCGCTCTTTCAGGTTACTTGAATGCTATCAACCCATTTGACCAACCAGGTGTTGAAGCTTACAAACGTAACATGTTTGCCCTTCTTGGAAAACCAGGATTTGAAGAATTGAGCAAAGAACTTAACGCACGTCTATAATAGAAGAAAAGAGTGGTTTGTCCACTCTTTTTACTCTCTTTATCCATAGAAATTGGACTCAGCCAAGACTTGTGATATAATATAGAGAGCAAAAAGGCAGACGCCTAGAGACTTTATAGGAGAAACTATGTCAAAAGATATCCGCGTACGTTACGCACCAAGTCCAACAGGACTACTACACATCGGGAATGCCCGTACAGCATTGTTCAACTACCTTTACGCACGTCATCATGGTGGAACTTTTATCATTCGTATCGAAGATACTGACCGTAAACGTCATGTCGAGGATGGTGAACGTTCACAGCTTGAAAACCTTCGTTGGTTAGGTATGGATTGGGATGAAAGTCCAGAAACACATGAAAATTACCGCCAGTCGGAGCGTTTGGACTTGTATCAAAAATACATCGACCAACTGTTAGCTGAAGGAAAAGCCTACAAATCTTACGTTACAGAAGAAGAGTTGGCAGCTGAACGCGAACGCCAAGAAGCAGCTGGCGAAACACCACGCTACATCAATGAATACCTTGGTATGAGTGAAGAAGAAAAAGCAGCTTACATCGCAGAACGTGAAGCAGCTGGTATCATCCCAACTGTTCGTTTGGCTGTCAATGAGTCAGGTATCTACAAGTGGCATGATATGGTCAAAGGTGATATCGAATTTGAAGGTGGCAATATCGGTGGTGACTGGGTTATCCAAAAGAAAGACGGTTACCCAACTTACAACTTTGCTGTTGTCATCGATGACCATGATATGCAAATTTCTCACGTAATCCGTGGAGACGATCACATTGCTAATACACCAAAACAGCTCATGGTTTATGAAGCACTTGGTTGGGAAGCTCCAGAGTTTGGTCACATGACCTTGATTATCAACTCTGAAACTGGGAAAAAATTGTCTAAACGTGATACTAATACACTTCAATTTATCGAAGATTACCGAAAGAAAGGTTACCTTCCAGAAGCAGTCTTTAACTTTATTGCTCTTCTTGGTTGGAACCCAGGTGGCGAAGATGAGATTTTCTCTCGTGAAGAATTGATTAAACTTTTCGATGAAAACCGCCTCAGCAAGTCTCCAGCAGCCTTTGACCAGAAAAAACTAGACTGGATGAGCAATGATTATATCAAGAATGCAGACCTAGAAACTATCTTTGAAATGGCAAAACCATTCCTAGAAGAAGCAGGTCGATTGACTGACAAGGCTGAAAAATTAGTTGAGCTCTATAAACCACAAATGAAATCAGTAGATGAGATTATCCCATTGACAGATCTCTTCTTCTCAGATTTCCCAGAATTGACAGAAGCAGAGCGCGAAGTCATGGCGGGTGAAACAGTCCCAACAGTTCTTGAAGCCTTCAAAGCAAAACTTGAAGCAATGACA
Source organism: Streptococcus mitis (assembly GCF_019929545.1). Classification (GTDB taxonomy): domain Bacteria; phylum Bacillota; class Bacilli; order Lactobacillales; family Streptococcaceae; genus Streptococcus; species Streptococcus mitis_BU. Next base: position 1,030 of record NZ_JAHZPT010000014.1, on the reverse strand, counting down.
GATGATGAGTTTGTGACAGAAAATATCTTCCCACAAATTAAAGCAGTCCAAAAAGAAACAGGTATTAAAGGTAAAAATCTTTTCATGCCTATTCGTGTCGCTGTTTCAGGTGAAATGCATGGACCAGAATTGCCAGATACTATCTTCTTGTTAGGCCGTGAAAAATCAATCCAACATATCGAAAATATGTTAAAGGAAATCTCTAAGTAAGAAGGATACAATAATGGACATCTGGGAAAAGATGTACGAAGAAGCACAGAAATTGTATAATCCACATGAAGTATCTGATTTTGTTTATGCTAATCATGTCGTTGCCGCAGTAGAAGCAGAAGATGGACAACTATTTACAGGATTCTGTATGGAGGGAACCTGTGGTGTTTTCCATCTCTGCGCAGAGCGGGCAGCACTCTTCAATATGTACCAATTCTCGGGACAAACTAAAGTTAAAAAAGTCTTAGCTTTTCGAGACAAACCACCTTATGGTGGAAGTTCAGCCATGCCTTGCGGTGCCTGTAGAGAATTCCTTTTAGAGCTTAATGCTGAAAATAAAGATGCAGAATTCATGATGGACTACGATAGAAGAAAGACAGTGAAAGTCGCAGAACTAATCCCATATTGGTGGGGAGAAGAACGTGCTTCCAAGTTTAATAATCAATAGAAGAGTCAGTATAATGTTGACTCTTTTTACTTAATTTGAAAAAAAGTTTCAAAAAAGTGTTGACAAAGTTTGAAAAGCCAGTATAATAGTAAGAGTTGAAAATAACAGCTCAGGTCCGTTGGTCAAGGGGTTAAGACACCGCCTTTTCACGGCGGTAACACGGGTTCGAATCCCGTACGGACTATGGTATGTTGCGGTTGAAGCACTTGATGAAAAAAGTTCAAAAAAGTTTCAAAAAAGTGTTGACAAGCGAAAGCGACTGTGATATACTAATATAGTTGTCACTTGAGAGAAACAAGTGACAAAGACCTTTGAAAACTGAACAAGACGAACCAATGTGCAGGGCACTACAACTAAGGTTGTAGTACTGAA
>NZ_JAHZPT010000013.1:0-39605 GCF_019929545.1 Streptococcus mitis | reverse complement strand
TGAATGTGCCAACTAAATGAGACACATACAGTTGATTTTTTCTTTTGTGATAAGAGTGGAGTTTTTAGAGGTGCCCTAAAAGATAAATTTTTTTAAAAAATAGAAAGAAGATATTTTATGACAAATAAAGTGAGTGAGTATGGTATTTGTCCATTTGCGACAACGCAGAGGGTTTTAACGGGGAAATGGGCACTGGTAATCATTTATCAGTTGAGTACGGGTACCAAACGATTTAAAGAATTGCAGAGATTATTGCCTGGGATTACTCAAACTATTTTGACCCGTCATCTCCGTCAATTAGAAAAGGATAAGATTGTTCAACGAAAGGTCTATGCCGAAGTTCCGCCACGAGTTGAGTACAGCTTAACTGAAATGGGGCAGGAATTCAGAGTTGTTTTAGATGCTGTCGAGAAATGGGGTCTAGATTATATCAAGTTGCTAGAAATGTAGAGGTATTGACCATGTATCAAGAGTTACTTAGAAAAATAGCAGAAGAAAAACCAAGTTATAACCAGGAAGAAATCCAGTGGTTGCTTGATCATTTGGGAGATCCTTCTCCAGAAATTCGTGATGACCTTGTTTTTACAAGCTTTGCTAGAGGGATTCAGGAAGAGCTATTTACACAGGAACAATTTCATTTCATTGCTGATGTGGTCTCAGCTGATGGAGAACTAGACAAAGAGATTGATAAGATAGGCCTGCCAACACTCGAACGTTCTTTTAGGGCGCTTATTTATGCAAATCTCTTGTCTGCTGATGCCAACCAGCAATCGATTTTTTATCAGGAATTACAATCAGAAATTCGCAATGTCCTTTTACATCAAGGTTTGTACTATCTTTCAAAAGAAAAGGATACAACGGGTTTTTCAAGTCAGTATGGTTGGATTCACTCTTTTGCACATGGATCCGATTTACTGACAGAGGTGGTTTGTCATCCGGGCTTTCCTAAAAACAGAGTTCATGAAGTATTTGAGATACTTGGCCAACTATTTAAAAGAATTTCGATTCGCTTTACAGATGATGAGGATTGGCGTTTAGCAAGAGTGATCTATGAACCTATTTTACAAGGGAAGTTGGAGCAAGAGCAAGTAGCTTCTTGGATAAAAGCTGTTGACTTTCCGATAGAAAAAAGGGAAGATTTTTATAAATTTTCCAACTTCAGATCCTGTCTGTTGGAAGTCTATGTCCAACTTGACCAGAGAAATAGTTTACAAGATGACTTGAAAGAAGCTATCCAGTCTTTTCAATACTAGGGATAAGCTAATATTACTTATTGAAAGAGTTTCTATTGTATCCTCCTAACTGATAATGAAAACTAATAAAAGAGGTTGAATCATTTTCCAACCTCTTTTTGTGTATTTTAATGGAATTGCATACCACCATCAACGATAATGGTTTGTCCTGTAATGTAGTTTGAATCTGGTCCTGCAAGGAAGCTGACGGCTGCAGCCACATCTTCTGGTTCAGATAGACGTTTTAGAGTAATATCTTTTGCAAATGTCTGCATACCCCATTCGTCATCTTTTCCTGCATTTTTACCAACTTCATGAGCGATGTCGTACATCATTGGTGTTTTCACAATACCCGGTGCGTAGGCGTTAACAGTGATTCCTGAGTCTGCTAAATCACGTGCTAATGTTTGCGTAATTCCTCGAACAGCAAATTTTGTTCCACCATAAACAGTTAGATTTGGATTGCCCACTACACCGGCTTGAGAGGTTGCGTTGATAATTTTACCTCCGTGGCCAAGTGCTTTAAATTGCGCTTGTGCAGCTTGTGAACCCCAAATGACACCACCAACGTTGATACCGAAAGTGCGTGTAAATTGTTCCTCAGTAATTGTATCAAGAGGAGTAGTTGGAGCAACACCAGCGTTATTTACGACAACATTCAAATCACCAAAATGGTCAACAACTTTTTGAAATGCTTGGTCAACTTCTGCCTGTTTCGAAACATCAGCTACGACAGCAAAGGCATTTTCAGCTGATAATTCGGCAACAGCTTTTTCAGCTGTTTCGGGATTGTAGTCTAATACTCCTACCTTAAAGCCATCTTGAACCAATCGTTTTGCGATTGCAAAACCGATTCCTTGACCTGCACCTGTGACAATAGCAACTTTAGACATATGATTCCTCCTTGGTATCCACGATACCATTCAAACGTTCATAAAAGAACAGCAAAGTTGTAAAAATTAGTTCAAATTAGGGAATAAATAACTTATTAGAACTATATTGATAGTATATACCTTTGGAAAAAATGTTTCAAATAAACACTACCGTTTTTATAGAATTTTATCCTGAAAATTTCCAAACAATTTTCTTGAAACCCTTTCCCTCTTTTGATAGACTAGTATCTAGTTTTTGAAAAAAGGAGAAAGAAAATGAAAAAATTTGTCGCTGAGTTAATCGGTACTTTCATGCTTGTGTTCATCGGAACAGGAGCTGTTGTTTTTGGAAATGGTCTTGATGGCCTAGGTCACCTTGGAATCGCCTTTGCCTTTGGTTTAGCCATCGTGGTTGCAGCCTACTCAATCGGAACTGTTTCAGGTGCTCACTTGAACCCAGCAGTTTCTATCGCTATGTTTGTTAACAAACGTTTGTCATCTTCAGAACTTGTAAACTACATCCTTGGTCAAGTAGTTGGTGCTTTCTTAGCATCTGGATTTGTATTCTTCCTCTTGGCTAACTCAGGGATGTCAACTGCTAGTCTTGGTGAAAATGCCTTGGCAAACGGTGTCACTGTCTTTGGTGGATTCTTGTTTGAAGTTATCGCAACTTTTTTGTTTGTCCTAGTTATCATGACGGTGACTTCAGCAAGCAAAGGAAATGGCGCGATTGCTGGTTTGGTAATTGGTTTGTCCTTGATGGCGATGATTCTTGTCGGATTGAACATTACTGGACTTTCAGTAAACCCAGCTCGTAGTTTGGCACCAGCTGTCTTGGTAGGTGGCGCAGCCCTTCAACAAGTTTGGATTTTCATCCTTGCACCAATCGCTGGTGGGGTTCTTGCAGCCCTCGTTGCAAAAAACTTCCTTGGAACAGAAGAATAATTGAAACTCAAAAAGCCTTGCTCCTCACTTTGAGGAACAGGGCTTTTTCGTATGAGTTTAACGGTTGTCAATTTTCTCTGGATAAAGGTCGTGTTGGAAGAGGCGTTGTTCTGCCAAGCCTTCATACTTAGTTCCAGGTTTACCGTAGTTGTAGTAGGGATCGATTGAAATGCCACCGCGCGGAGTGAATTTTCCCCAAACCTCCAAATAGCGAGGGTCTAGCAAGTTGACCAAGTCTTTCCCGATGGTGTTGATACAGTTTTCGTGGAAATCTCCGTGGTTTCGGTAGCTAAAGAGGTAGAGTTTGAGGGATTTTGACTCAACACAGAGCTTGTCAGGGATGTAGGAAATATAGATAGTTGCAAAGTCTGGCTGAGCAGTGATTGGGCAAAGTGAGGTAAATTCAGGACAGTTGAATTTGATGAAATAGTCATTTTCCACATGACGATTGTCAAAAGACTCGAGGATTTCGGGTTGATAGTCAAAAATGTAGTTGGTTTCTTTGTTGCCGAGGAGGCTTAGGTTTTTCATTTCTTCTTGTTGTGACATGATTTTTTCTTTCTAATTTAAACACCACGTTGGTTGTCGTAGAGGAGGGTATGGAGTTGAGGAAGGACGCGGACATTGCCCCAGCTATCGTCGGCAGCGATACGTTCCCAGAGTTCTTTGAGACGGTCCAGTTGGTCTTGGACAATATTACCCGTAGCCTTGGGCTCAGGATTTCCAGCCGATAAGAAGAGGACATCTGGTTGGTAGCGCTCTTGTATGCCTCTGGCAAAGGACAAATCTGCATCGTCAAAGATAGGGATTTTAAAGGTGACCTTGTCTGGATCCAGTTGGGAAACGATAAAGTCCAAGGTCTCAAAGTTGACTTCCATCTTGGATGAAGGAGGTTTGGGACTCAGAGTGACCTGGTCGATGTCTTTCAACCAATTTTGCCAGCGAGAGCCTTGGGTCTCAACAGCTAGAGTGACACCACGTTCCTTGAGTTTGGTTACTAGCTCAGCCATGTTGGCTGCTAGGATAGCAGGATTTCCCCCAGACAGGGTTACATAGTCGTAGCTCCCCAATTTATCCAAGGCAGCAATGACTTCGTCAGCAGTCATACGAGTTGGCTTTTCAGAGCCATCCCAAGTAAAGGCAGAATCGCACCAGTCGCAGTGGTAGTCGCAACCAGCAGTGCGGACAAACATGGTTTTCTGCCCGATTGCACGGCCTTCGCCTTGAAAGGTTGGGCCAAAAATTTCTAGAACTGGTAGTTTGAGGACACGTTCCCTAGTCATCTAACCACTCCCGTCTAAACTCTGCAAAGGCAGTCGGAGTTTCATAGAGGCGAACATATTCCAAACGGAGACCGCGCTCGTCTGGCAACTCTTGGTTCATGGTTTGGAAAATCCAGTAAACCATATTTTCAGCAGTCGTGTTCATATAGGGAAGAGTTTCATTGAGATAGCGATGATCCAAGTGGGGTTCTAAGTAGTTCTTGTAGATCGCTTTGATGTCTCCGAAATCGTAGGTCATGCCACGTTCATCTAAAAATCCACTGACAGAAATTTGCAGATGATAGGTGTGGCCGTGCAGGGACTTACATTTTCCCTCATAGTGAAAGAGGTGGTGGGCAGCATCGAAGGTAAACTCTTTTGATACCAAGGTTCTGTGAGGATTGTAGACAAGAGACTCCCCGGTTTCCTGTTTGATTTCTTTGGGTGCAAAAAACATTAGTCCTCTCCTTTCTGTGAGAGATAAACATCTAGACCATGTTGACGTAGGTGGCATGCTGGACAATCTCCACAGCCACTTCCGATAATCCCGTTGTAGCAGGTTAAGGTCTTTTCACGAACATAGTCAAAGGCACCGAGTTGGTCAGCCAATTCCCAAGTTTCAGCCTTGTCTAGCCACATGAGAGGTGTTTGGATAACGAAGTCGTAATCCATGGCAAGGTTGAGGGTAACATTAAGAGATTTGATAAAGACATCTCGACAATCGGGGTAGCCTGAGAAGTCTGTCTCGCAGACACCTGTCACGATATCTTTAATGCCTCGTTGTTTGGCAAGGACTGCCGCAAAGGATAGAAAGAGGTGGTTGCGACCGTCAACAAAGGTATTGGGAACCTCTCCCTCTTTTTGCTCAATCTCCATATCAGAGGTCAGGGCATTTTCAGTGATTTGCCCCAGCAGAGACATATCTAGGATATGATGACGAATCCCCTGTTCCTTAGCAATGTCTCTAGCGACTTGAATTTCGAGATGATGGCGTTGGCCGTAGGCAAAGGTGACGGCTTCAACCGTTTCATAGTGTTCTTTAGCCCAAAAGAGGCAGGTTGTAGAATCTTGACCGCCACTAAAGACGACCAAGGCAGATTGACGTTTCATAGTACTCCTTCCAAAATGGGAAATGTTCAGAGCACGCAAAAAGCTCCCTTGAGGGAGCTAAAAAATACCAAGTCAAGGTTTTTTTTAGCGATGGCATGTCCCAAACATCGTAATAATCTATCTATAGTCTAGCATATTTTTTGAAAAATGGCAAAGGACAAGAAAAAAGAGACCAAAGCAAGTACTTGGTCTCTCGTTTGATTAGCTCAATTCAGCAACGATAGCCTTGATTTGTTCTGCTGTGTGAACACCAGCAACTTGTTTCACTACTTGGCCGTCTTTTTTGAAGAGAAGAGTTGGGATAGACATGATTCCAAAAGCACGAGCTGTATTTGGATTTTCATCTACGTCCATTTTAACGATTTTCAAAACATCTTCTGAAAGTTCTTCAGATAATTTGTCCAAGATTGGACCTTGCATACGACATGGACCACACCAAGTTGCCCAGAAGTCTACCAAGACCAAACCGTCTTTTGTTTCTTGTTCGAATGTTGCATCTGTAATTGCTTTTGCCATTGTATTTCTCCTTTTTTAGTTATATTGGCTTAAATCTTGTTTCATGAGATAGAAGAAGACATCTCCATAAGTCCCATGGTAGTCCAAATCATGACCGTTGTAAGTTAATTTTTGGACAGGGTAGTAGTCTGCGACGCCGATAAGGCAAGCTTGTTGTGAACGATCAAAATCTTCATAAGACTCGAAAGTTACAGTTCTTTCGTTCTTACTGGCATCTAGATAGGTAATTTCAATCATGTTTAAAACTCCTTTGTTTAATGATGATTTTATTTTACTCTTTGTAAAAGAGAATGTCAAGAAAAATGATTGCGCACGCAACTTTTTTCAAAATCATCTTAAATCAAGAAATCCAAACCAGTTTCCAAGCTTGATTCGACAGCCTTTTGTAGAGAGGCCAGTGTCTTTTGCCCATCACTTGTCAGGCAGATAAAGCTAGAACGCCTATCTTGATCACAACACCTGCGACTAAGTAGACCGCAATTTTTGGCTTCCAAGCGAGCCACCATCCGAGAAACAGCGCTCGGGCTCAGATGAAGCTTATCTGGCAGGTCAATCTGGCGTAGAGATTTTTCTTGAGCCAAGTCCAGATAGTAGAGCAGGTAGAACTCTTTCAAGGTCAGACTTTGTTCGCTCTGCTGGGCAATGGTCTCTTCCAAGAGACTTTCAATTTCTTTCTGACGACGATTGAAGTCAAACCATTTTTCCAAATAGGTCATAGTATCTCCTTTCTTTTTAGAGTTATAAATAGAAGAATGTCCATTCACAGACAGTCTCTGCATCACAAGATGATTGCGCATGCAATAATTATACTACTTTTCAAGAATGCTGACAAGAAGGACGCTGGAATATTTTATCCTAAATCATGCCTGTTTTCACAAGTCAAGAATTGTTTGTATCCCCTTTCCTATCTAATTTTCATTATCCCTTGTGCATTTCCTTGAAATTTTCTGAAAAAAGAGTAAACTGGTATGCAAGAAGTCTATTTCGTGGAGTTTAGGATGAAATTATATGTTCAATTAATGATTCTCTTTGTGATTTCTCTAATCGGAGAGGGGATCTCTAGTTTCTTTCATTTGCCCATCCCAGGCAGTATTATAGGTTTGATTATTCTTTTTCTAGCCCTACAATTCAAGTGGCTGAGAACTAGGCATGTCAACATGGTGGGGAATTTCTTGCTGGCCAATATGACCATTCTCTTTTTGCCACCAGCAGTGGGAATCATGGAGAAGTTTGATGTGATTGCTCCCTATCTTTTGCCAATTGTTTTGATTGTCTTTTTTGCAGCAGTCATCAATATTATCCTCATAGCCTTGGTGGTTCAGTTTATCAAACGACGGTTTGAGGGAGATTATGAGAAAGGAGATGCCAAATGAGTGAATTTGTTTCCAATCCCCTGTTTGGGCTTGCCCTGTCTATTTTAGCTTATCTAGTGGGAATGCTGATTTACAGACGCTTCCCCCATCCATTGACAACGCCCTTGCTTTTGTCAGCTGTTTTCATTATCATCTTTCTAAAAGTGACGGGTATTTCTTACCAAGATTACTACCAAGGTGGGGTTTATCTGAACAACTTGATTGTTCCATCGACCGTTGCTCTAGGGATTCCGCTTTATAAGAGTTTTCATTTGATGAAGCACCATGCACGGAGTATTCTCCTTGGTAGTCTGCTAGCGGTAGTGGTCAATACCTCTTTCACAGCCCTTGTGGCTAAAATCTTTGGCATGGACTTTTTCCTAGCCATTTCTCTCTTTCCTAAGTCAGTGACAACCGCTATGGCAGTGGGAATTACAGAAAAATTGCAAGGCTTGACCACCGTGACCTTGGTTGTCGTAGTGGCGACTGGGATTTTGACTAGTGTTATCGGACCAACCCTTTTGAAGTGGTTGAAAATTGACGACCCGGTAGCAGTCGGGCTTTCCCTTGGAGGAACAGGCCACGCAGTCGGAACAGGAACGGCTTTTCGATACGGCTCTGTAGCAGGAGCCATGGGTGGTTTGGCTATCGGTGTCACCGGTATTCTCTATGTTTTTGTCAGCCCTATTGTAGCCAGTTTGATATTGAGTTAAATCAAAACCCAGCTTTTTAGCTGGGCATTTTTTATTGCAAATTAACCTTGTTTTTCAAGATATAGTAGGTTCCGAGGTAAAAGATAGCTATGAATATGAGTTCTTCAAAAATGCCCGTACTTGCTCCCATATAGAAATTATCATTAAATCCTGCAAGTGAATTGACATAGAAGTTAGCACTGGTATTGAAGAAGACTTCAATAAATCCAATGACGATTTGGAGCCCAATGTAGGCTACAACAGCAAGTGCTGTGCGGTATTCATTGAAAAGTTGTCCAATGGAAATAGCCAAGTAGATGCAGAGGATACTGGAAATGGTATTTAGTAGGAGGGATAACCCCACAAGAGAGATTTGAGGAAGGTATGTTCCTACAAGTGGGAACCAGTCATAATGTGACATCCATTCTGGAACCGTTATAGTCACAATAAGAAAAGCACTTAGAGCCAGTACAGCCGAGCTAAGGATAGACCAGATGAAGGCACCGATTAGTTTGGCTGTGATGATATGGTGTTCGGATACTGGAAGGGTCAAAGTCAGATAGCCTTGGCGGTCATAGACACTTCCTTTGAAGCGTTTGATAATCAAGAAAAGAGTTGAAATCCCCAGTGTAATTATCAAGCCGCCAAAGACGAGAGCCAGAAAGATAAATAGGAAAGGTTGGCTATCTTTGAAAGATATATAATTATAGTAGTGGCCTTGCATTCCTATGAGGATAGAAAGGGCTAGCACGGCAACGTAGAGGGCTAAATACCACTTGTTAACATTTTTAAATTCGTAGCGAACTAAATTCCAAAACATAATAATCTCCTTTGCTTAGGCCTTAAATTCCTGACGGAAGAGTTGGTCAATGGATTCACCTGACTCATAGCGAATATCATCTACATTGCCTTGACGGACGACTTTTCCATCCTTTAGGAAGACAATTTCATCCAAGATTGGCTCGATATCAGAAATCAAGTGGGTAGAAATCAAAACGGTAGAAGTTGGGGAGTAGTTGTTGATAATGGTATTGAGGATATACTCACGGGCTGCTGGATCCACCCCACCAATGGGTTCGTCTAAAACGTAGAGGCGAGCATCACGGCTCATAACCAAAATCAGTTGTACCTTTTCCTTGTTTCCTTTTGATAATTTCTTGAGACGACTATTTTCATCAATGCCCAGGTCTGCAAGTAGATGATGGGCGCGTTCAAGATTGAAATCTTTATAGAAGGTCTTGAAATAGGTTAGGGCTTCTTTGACCTTCATTTGCTCATTGAGATAGGTCGTATCCGGCAAATAAGCTACGATGGCCTTGGTTGCTGGGCTTGGGTTCATATCGTTGATAAGGACACGTCCTTGATCTGGTTGTAAGAGGCCATTGATTAGTTTAATCAGGGTTGTTTTCCCTGAGCCGTTTGGTCCAAGGAGACCAACAATTTTTCCAGCTGGGATGTCAAGGGAAACATTTTCAAGGGCTGGGGTTGCTCCATAAGATTTGGATACATTTTCAAATGCTAGTAATGACATAGGCTTAAACTCCTTTAATATAATCGCCGACTACGCCTGGTAGTTCTTCTTTTTCATAGCCAAAATGGGTCATGGAGGAAACGAAGTGTTCCAATTCTTCTTCTGATAATTGTTTACGCGATTGAGCGATTAGCTCCTTATCCTCAGTCACAAACCGTCCAGTTGTTCGCTTGCTGTAGACAAAACCTTCTCGTTCAAGGTCTGACAAGGCTCTTTGGATGGTGTTGGGATTGACACCCGCCTCGCTAGCCAGCTCTCGCACGGTTGGAAGTTGTTGATTGGGTTCCAGTGTATGGGAAACAATCTGAAGCTTGATTTTCTCCATAATCTGTAAATAGATGGGTTTTTTGTTGTCAAATGTCCAGGACATCTTGGTCTCCTTTCTTTTATCCTTTTGTCTTAATTAAATAATACAACAAAACAAAAAACTTGTCAAGCAAAAAGAAGAATTGTTTTGGGAATCGTTTAAAAAATGGTATAATGAAAAGAAAACGATAAGGAGGGAAAGGATGCGTTGTCCAAAATGTGGGGCTACCAAGTCAAGTGTTATCGATAGTCGCCAAGCAGAAGAAGGGAACACCATTCGTAGAAGACGTGAGTGCGACGAATGCCAGCACCGTTTTACAACCTACGAACGAGTAGAAGAAAGAACCTTAGTGGTTGTTAAAAAAGATGGCACACGGGAACAATTCTCCAGAGATAAAATCTTTAATGGGATTATCCGCTCAGCCCAGAAACGTCCTGTGTCAAGTGATGAAATCAACATGGTAGTCAATCGTATCGAACAGAAACTCCGTGGTCGAAATGAAAATGAAATTCAAAGTGAGGACATTGGTTCACTCGTCATGGAAGAGTTGGCTGAGTTAGACGAGATTACCTATGTACGTTTTGCCAGTGTCTATCGTAGTTTTAAGGATGTCAGTGAGTTAGAGAGCTTGCTCCAACAAATCACCCAGTCCTCTAAAAAGAAAAAGGAAAGATAAATGAAGCCAATTGACCGTTTTTCTTATCTAAAGAATAATCGGGTGTCGCAAGATACCTCATCTCTGGTACAGTGCTACCTCCCGATTATCGGTCAGGAGGCACTGAGCCTTTATCTTTATACAATCAGTTTTTGGGATAATGGTAGAAAGGAATATCTTTTTTCAAGCATTCTCAACCATCTTAACTTTGGAATGGATAGATTGATAAAATCCTTGAAAATCCTATCTGCTTTTAATCTTTTAACCCTCTATCAAAGAGGGGATACCTATCAGCTAGCTCTCCATACTCCACTTTCGAGTCAGGACTTCTTGGAACATCCTGTTTATCGCAGACTCTTGGAGAAGAAGATTGGCGATGCAGCGGTGGAGGATTTGAAGGTTGAAAATGCTGATGGTGAAGAAATACCTGTCTCGCTCAATCAAGTCTTTCCAGACTTAGCGGAATTAGGAAGTCAAGAAGACCTTGGTCTCAAGAAGAAAGTGGCTAACGATTTTGACTTGGACCATTTTCGTCAGCTTATGTCTCGAGATGGGCTTCGTTTTGCAGATGAGCAGTCAGATGTCTTAAACCTCTTTGCCATTGCCGAGGAGAAGAAATGGACTTGGTTTGAGACCTATCAATTGGCCAAGGCAACAGCTGTTTCCCAGGTTATTTCAACCAAACGCATGCGGGAAAAAATTGCTCAAAAACCGGTTTCCTCTGACTTTAGTCCTAAGGAAGCAACTATTATCAAAGAAGCTAAAAGTAAGACTGCTCTGCAGTTCTTGGCAGAAATCAAGCAAACACGCAAGGGGACCATTACTCAAACAGAAAGAGAACTCTTGCAACAGATGGCTGGCTTGGGCTTGCTGGACGAAGTCATTAATATCATTCTCTTATTGACCTTTAATAAGGTGGATTCGGCAAACATCAATGAGAAATATGCCATGAAGGTGGCCAATGACTATGCCTATCAAAAGATTCATTCTGCAGAAGAGGCAGTCTTACGCATCCGTGAGCGTGGGCAAAAGAATCAGGCTCAAAAAAGCAGTAAACCCAGTCCTACCAAGTCCAATGTACCCAAGTGGAGCAATCCAGATTATAAGAATGAAACCAGCGAGGAAACTCGTCTGGAACTAGAACGTAAGAAACAAGAACTATTAGCTCGATTAGAAAAAGGAGGAGATTAGATGGAAAGTGTCGGAGACGTACTCAAACGTCAACCTAGCCGTTTTCATTATCAAGATTTGGTCCAGAAAATCATGAAGGACCCTGATGTTGCGGCCTTTATCCAGCAAAAATCCCTTACTCCAGAGGAATTGAATCGCAGTATCTCCAAGTTTAATCAGTACATCACCGAGCGAGACAAGTTTCTTCGTGGTGATACAGATTATATTGCCAAAGGCTACAAGCCGATTTTGGTTATGAATCATGGCTATGCGGATGTTTCTTATGAAGAAACTCCTGAACTAATCGCAGCGGAAAAAGAAGCGGCTATTAAGAACCGTCTCAAGTTAATCAATCTGCCAGCCAGTCTCAAGAAAGCTAGTTTAGCTCAAGTAGACTTGGATGATTTGGGTCGCTTGCCAGTTTTTGAAAAGTTATTAGCCTTCGTGGAGCAATATCCAGCTATTCGAAAAGGTCTTTACTTGTATGGAGACTTTGGTGTGGGTAAAAGTTTCATGGTGGCTGCTTTAGCTCATGATTTATCAGAAAAACGTGGTGTTTCATCCACTCTTCTCCACTATCCTAGCTTTGTCATAGATGTCAAAAATGCTATCGGTGATGGCAATGTTAAGACCTTGGTGGATGAGATTAAGCTTTCTGAAGTCCTGATTTTAGATGATATTGGTGCCGAGCAATCAACAGCTTGGGTGCGGGATGAAATCCTACAAGTCATTCTCCAATATCGGATGCAGGAAAATTTACCGACCTTTTTCACCTCCAACTTCAACTTTGAAGAATTGGAGCAGCATTTCGCTAAAGGGAAACATGGAAATGACGAAACCTGGGAAGCTAGACGCGTCATGGAACGCATCCGTTATTTGGCTGAGGAGACTCGTTTAGAAGGAGTGAACCGTCGATGACAGAAACAATCAAATTAATGAAGGCTCATACTTCAGTGCGCAGATTTAAAGAGCAAGCCCTTCCTCAGGAAGACTTGGCTGAAATCCTGACAGCGGCCCAGATGGCCTCGTCTTGGAAGAATTTCCAATCCTACTCTGTGATTGTGGTCCGAAGTCAAGAAAAGAAAGATGCCTTGTATGAATTGGTGCCTCAAGAAGCTATTCGCCAGTCTGCTGTTTTCCTTCTCTTTGTCGGAGATTTGAACCGTGCAGAAAAGGGAGCACGACTCCATACGGATACCTTCCAACCTCAAGGTGTAGAAGGTATCTTGATTAGTTCGGTCGATGCGGCTCTTGCTGGACAAAATGTCTTGTTGGCAGCTGAAAGCTTGGGCTATGGTGGTGTCATTATTGGCTTGGTTCGATACAAGTCAGAAGAAGTAGCAGAACTCTTTAATTTGCCTGACTACACCTATCCTGTCTTTGGGATGGCACTAGGACTACCAAATGAAGAACATGAAGTCAAACCTCGCTTGCCATTGAATCAAGTGGTATTTGAGGAAGAATATCAGGAACAAACAGTTGATGTGATTGAGGCTTATGACCGTGTACAGGCTGACTATGCTGGGGCGCGTGCAACCACAAGCTGGAGTCAGCGCCTAGCAGAACAGTTTGGTCAAGCTGAACCAAGCTCAACTAGAAAAAATCTTGAACAGAAGAAGTTATTGTAGAAAGTGAGAAATTATGGCCCTACCAACTATTGCCATTGTAGGACGTCCCAATGTTGGGAAATCAACCCTATTTAATCGGATCGCTGGTGAGCGAATCTCCATTGTAGAAGATGTCGAAGGAGTGACACGTGACCGTATCTATGCAACGGGTGAGTGGCTCAATCGTTCTTTTAGCATGATTGATACAGGAGGAATCGATGATGTCGATGCTCCTTTCATGGAACAAATCAAGCACCAGGCAGAAATTGCCATGGAAGAAGCAGATGTTATCGTCTTTGTCGTGTCTGGTAAGGAAGGAATTACCGATGCAGACGAATACGTAGCCCGTAAACTTTATAAGACCCACAAACCAGTTATCCTAGCGGTTAACAAGGTGGACAACCCTGAGATGCGAAATGATATCTATGATTTCTATGCTCTCGGTTTGGGTGAACCACTGCCTATCTCATCTGTTCATGGTATTGGTACAGGAGATGTGCTAGATGCCATCGTGGAAAATCTTCCAAATGAATATGAGGAAGAAAATCCAGATGTCATTAAGTTTAGTTTGATTGGTCGTCCAAACGTTGGAAAGTCAAGTTTGATCAATGCTATCTTGGGAGAAGACCGTGTCATTGCTAGTCCTGTTGCTGGAACAACGCGTGACGCTATTGATACCCACTTTACAGATACAGATGGTCAAGAGTTTACCATGATTGATACGGCTGGTATGCGTAAATCTGGTAAGGTTTATGAAAATACTGAGAAATACTCAGTCATGCGTGCCATGCGTGCTATTGATCGTTCAGATGTGGTCTTGATGGTCATCAATGCGGAAGAAGGCATCCGTGAATACGACAAGCGTATCGCAGGATTTGCCCATGAAGCTGGTAAAGGGATGATTATCGTGGTCAACAAGTGGGATACACTTGAAAAAGACAATCACACTATGAAAAACTGGGAAGAAGATATCCGTGAGCAGTTCCAATATCTACCTTACGCACCGATTATCTTTGTATCAGCCTTGACCAAGCAACGTCTTCACAAACTGCCTGAGATGATCAAACAAATCAGTGAAAGTCAAAACACACGTATTCCATCAGCTGTCTTGAACGATGTCATTATGGATGCCATTGCCATCAACCCAACACCGACAGACAAAGGAAAACGTCTTAAGATTTTCTATGCGACCCAAGTGGCAACAAAACCACCAACCTTTGTCATTTTTGTCAATGAAGAAGAACTTATGCACTTTTCTTACCTACGTTTCTTGGAAAATCAAATTCGCAAGGCCTTTGTTTTTGAGGGGACTCCAATCCATCTCATCGCAAGAAAACGCAAATAAAAAAGTAGAATCTGGAATGACATTTCCAGATTTTTTTGATAGAATGAAGGTGAAGAAAACGCTATCAAAAAGGAGGTGTCGATGAAACATTTGTTTAAATTTATAATCTTATTTCCCTGGTTTTACTTTTTCAACTGGATTGAAAAGGATAATAGAGAAAGTAAATTTTTCCCAATTTTTTACTATTTTTACTGGGTTTACATCCCCCTCTATGCTCTTTTTAGCCTTGCTTGGACAGTTGTTTCAGTTCTGTTTTTCAATATCGTCTTGAGAAATTTGACAGATATCAAATTATGGGGCATTTGGTTTCTTTTTATTCTGCTAGCTATTGGTCTGAATAGGTCAACTTATTTCTGTTTCAAAAAAATGCTTCGCTTGAGACGAGAACTAGGGAAGTCTAAATGTGGAAGGCATTGATTTATATTGGTAATAACATTTAATAGAACGAAACTAAAGAAAACAATTTTAAAGAGGAGGTGTCGATGATGAGATTGTCCTTTAATTGGTTTCATTTGATACTCTTATTTCCTTGTTTATATTTTTTCTATTGGATAGACAATGCTGATAGAAACAGTAAGTTTTTCCCCATTATCTACTATTTCTACTGGATTTATATTTCCCTTTTAGCTCTGTTTAGCATGGATATGACAATTTTTTCATTCTTATTTTTCCCTTTTGTTCTAGATTATGTATCAGATGCTAGTGATTGGGGTGTTTGGTTGCTTCTGATAGTCTTATCTCTAGGCAGTGACTGGTTAACCTATATCTTTTTCAAAAACATGTTTCGCTTGAGACGGGAACTAGGACAATCTAAAGGCGGAAGGCATTGATTTATATGGTTTGTGTTGATAGGAGGTAGCTTATGACACGTCTAAAATCATTTATTACACGCTATTCTAAGGTCTATATTGGTTTAGTTCTGTTGATCTGGATTGCTTTCTTCTTTCTTCCTTGGGGCAGTCCGATTCTGGGGGGAAAGATTGACCTCTTCAGCATACAGAAAGTCTTGCTAGTTTTTGGTATTCTGTCTATTTTGATGGCCTTGCTGTCCAAGAAAGTCAGTCTCTTTGTTTTTGGATTGATCTGCTGTTTTTCTCTTTGGATTAATCTATTTATCCTATTTGCGATTTTGCCGATTTTTGGCAATTAAAGTATCATAAAAGTCAGAGAGGTTAGCTTGGAAACTAGCCTCTTTTTCCTTTTCAAAATGGGGATTCTTCCTTGAAAATAATCAGTAATTGTGCTAAAATTAAAAGAACATTCTAAAATATTCGGAATTTAAAGTAAGGAAAAACATGGCTAATATTTTAAAAACAATTATCGAAAATGATAAAGGAGAAATCCGTCGTCTGGAAAAGATGGCTGACAAGGTTTTCAAATACGAAGACCAAATGGCTGCTTTGACAGATGACCAACTAAAAGCAAAAACAGTTGAATTTAAAGAACGTTATCAAAATGGAGAATCACTGGATTCATTGCTTTATGAAGCATTTGCGGTTGTCCGTGAAGGTGCTAAACGTGTCCTAGGTCTCTTCCCATATAAGGTTCAGGTCATGGGGGGAATCGTTCTTCACCATGGTGACGTGCCAGAGATGCGTACAGGGGAGGGAAAAACCTTGACTGCGACTATGCCGGTATACCTCAATGCCCTTTCAGGCAAAGGGGTTCACGTAGTTACGGTCAATGAATACCTGTCAGAACGTGATGCGACTGAGATGGGTGAATTGTACTCATGGCTTGGTTTGTCAGTAGGGATTAACTTGGCTGCCAAATCTCCAATGGAGAAAAAAGAAGCCTATGAGTGTGATATTACCTACTCAACCAACTCAGAAATCGGATTTGACTACCTTCGTGATAACATGGTCGTTCGTGCTGAAAACATGGTACAACGTCCGCTTAACTATGCCTTGGTCGATGAGGTTGACTCAATCTTGATTGATGAGGCCCGTACACCTTTGATCGTATCAGGTGCTAATGCAGTTGAAACCAGTCAGCTCTACCACATGGCAGACCACTATGTAAAATCTTTGGACAAAGACGACTACATCATCGATGTACAGTCTAAAACTATTGGTTTGTCTGATTCAGGGATTGACAAGGCTGAAAGCTATTTCAAACTTGACAATCTCTATGACATCGAAAACGTAGCTCTGACTCACTTTATCGATAACGCCCTTCGTGCCAACTACATCATGCTTCTCGATATTGACTATGTGGTGAGCGAAGAGCAAGAAATCTTGATTGTCGACCAATTTACAGGTCGTACCATGGAAGGTCGTCGTTATTCTGATGGATTGCACCAAGCTATTGAAGCTAAAGAAGGTGTGCCAATTCAGGATGAAACCAAGACATCTGCCTCAATCACTTACCAAAACCTTTTCCGTATGTACAAGAAATTGTCTGGTATGACAGGTACAGGTAAGACTGAGGAAGAAGAATTCCGTGAAATCTACAACATTCGTGTTATTCCAATCCCAACAAACCGTCCTGTTCAACGTATTGACCACTCAGACCTTCTTTATGCAAGTATCGAGGCTAAGTTTAAGGCGGTTGTCGAAGACGTTAAGGCTCGTTACCAAAAAGGTCAGCCTGTCTTGGTTGGTACAGTAGCGGTTGAAACCAGTGATTACATTTCTAAGAAATTGGTCGCAGCTGGCGTTCCTCACGAAGTCTTAAATGCTAAAAACCACTATAAAGAAGCCCAAATCATCATGAATGCTGGTCAACGTGGTGCTGTTACTATCGCAACTAACATGGCCGGTCGTGGTACCGACATCAAGCTTGGTGAAGGAGTTCGCGAATTGGGTGGACTTTGTGTGATTGGTACAGAACGCCATGAAAGCCGTCGTATCGATAATCAGCTTCGTGGACGTTCAGGTCGTCAAGGAGACCCAGGTGAGTCACAATTCTACCTATCTCTTGAAGATGACTTGATGAAACGTTTTGGTTCTGAACGCTTGAAGGGAATCTTTGAACGTCTCAACATGTCTGAAGAGGCCATTGAGTCTCGTATGTTGACACGTCAGGTTGAAGCGGCGCAAAAACGTGTCGAAGGAAATAACTACGATACCCGTAAACAAGTCCTTCAATATGACGATGTCATGCGTGAACAACGTGAGATTATCTATGCTCAACGTTACGATGTCATCACTGCAGATCGTGACTTGGCACCTGAAATTCAGGCTATGATCAAACGTACGATTGGTCGTGTCGTTGATGGTCATGCGCGTGCCAAACAAGATGAAAAACTCGAAGCAATTTTGAACTTTGCTAAGTACAACTTGCTTCCAGAAGATTCTATCACGATAGAAGACTTGTCAGGCTTGTCTGATAAGGCCATCAAGGAAGAGCTTTTCCAACGTGCCTTGCAAGTTTACGATAGTCAGGTTTCAAAACTACGCGATGAAGAAGCAGTTAAAGAATTCCAAAAAGTCTTGATTCTACGAGTGGTAGATAACAAGTGGACAGATCATATCGATGCCCTCGATCAATTGCGTAATGCGGTTGGACTTCGTGGCTATGCTCAGAACAACCCTGTTGTTGAGTATCAGGCAGAAGGTTTCCGTATGTTCAATGATATGATTGGTTCGATTGAGTTTGATGTGACACGCTTGATGATGAAAGCACAAATTCATGAACAAGAAAGACCACAAGCAGAACACCATATCAGTACAACAGCGACTCGTAATATCGCTGCCCACCAAGCAAATATACCAGAAGATTTGGATTTGAGCCAGATTGGACGGAATGAACTTTGCCCATGTGGTTCTGGTAAGAAGTTTAAAAACTGTCACGGTAAAAGACAATAAAATGAGATAGTTTAGAGGCGGATACCTTGTGAAAAGTAAATTTTTACTTGGTATCCGTTTGATTTATAAGGAGATGAGTTATGGTATTTACAGCAAAAAGTCCTAAAATTAATATTGAAGAAGTTCGTGCCTTATCAAAATTAGAAGGCCAAGCTTTGGAGAGAAAATCACAGCGCGATCAAGAGCTAGAAGCCATTATACGTGGAGAAGACCAGCGGATTCTCTTGGTAATCGGGCCATGCTCATCTGATAATGAAGAAGCTGTCCTTGAGTACGCTAAACGTTTGGCAGCTTTGCAAGAAGAAGTGGCAGACCGTATCTTTATGGTTATGCGTGTTTACACTGCCAAACCTCGTACTAACGGAGATGGCTATAAGGGCTTGATTCACCAGCCTAATGCGACAGAAGCGCCTAGTCTTATCAATGGAATCAAAGCCGTTCGCCATCTTCATTATCGTGTTATCACAGAAACAGGTATGACAACAGCTGATGAAATGCTTTATCCTGAAAATCTACCGCTTGTAGATGATTTGATTTCTTACATGGCGGTTGGTGCCCGTTCAGTTGAAGACCAGCAACACCGCTTTGTGGCAAGTGGAGCAGATTTCGCGACTGGGTTTAAAAATCCAACATCTGGAAATCTCAATGTTATGTTTAATGGGATTTATGCTGCTCAAAACAAACAAAGTTTCCTTTTCCTAGGAAAAGAAGTGGAAACAACTGGGAACCCGCTTTCGCACGCTATTCTTCGTGGAGCAATCAATGAGTATGGTAAGAATATTCCTAACTACTACTATGATAATTTGATGGATACCATTGCTCAATATGAGAAAATGGGCTTGGAAAATCCTTTTATCATTGTGGATACCAATCACGACAACTCTGGTAAGCAATATATGGACCAGATTCGAATTGTCCGTCAGACCTTAATTAATCGTGATTGGAATGAAAAAATCAAGCAGTACGTTCGTGGCTTTATGATTGAGTCTTATCTAGAAGATGGCCGTCAAAACGAACCGGAAGTATTTGGCAAGTCGATCACAGACCCTTGCCTTGGCTGGGAAAATACGGAAGTCCTCGTCAGAGAAATCTACCAAACGTTAGGAGAATAAGATGGCATTTATTGAAAAAGGTCAAGAAATCGATATTGAAGCAATCAAGGCAGAAACCCAATTGTCTGCGGAAGCCTTGCGATTAAAGGAGCGTCGTGATAGAGAATTGGCAGACATTATTTCAGGAGAAGATGACCGTATCCTTTTGGTGATTGGTCCTTGCTCTTCTGATAATGAAGAGGCTGTCTTGGAATATGCCCGCCGTTTATCTACCTTGCAGAAGAAGGTGGCGGACAAGATTTTCATGGTTATGCGTGTTTATACTGCCAAACCTCGTACTAACGGAGACGGCTATAAAGGTTTGGTTCATCAACCAGATACTTCGAAGGCTCCAAGTCTGATTAACGGTTTGCAGGCTGTGCGCCAGTTGCACTACCGCGTGATTACAGAGACTGGTTTGACAACGGCAGATGAGATGCTTTATCCGTCAAATCTGGTCTTGGTAGATGATTTGGTCAGCTACCATGCTGTTGGGGCTCGTTCTGTGGAAGACCAAGAGCACCGCTTTGTGGCCTCAGGAATTGATGCACCAGTGGGGATGAAAAATCCAACCTCAGGAAATCTTGGGGTTATGTTTAACGGTATCTATGCCGCTCAAAATAAACAGACCTTCCTCTTCCATGGTCAAGAAGTTGAGACTTCAGGAAATCCCTTGGCTCATGTCATCCTTCGTGGCGCAGTTAATGAATATGGGAAAAATGAGCCTAACTTTTACTATGAAACCCTGCTAAGTGCCATTGAGCGCTATGAGACAATGGGGCTTGAAAATCCTTTTATCCTCATAGATACTAACCATGATAACTCAGGCAAGCAATATATGGAGCAGATTCGAATTGTTCGCCAGACCTTGCAAAATCGTGATTGGAATGAGAAGATTAAAAAGACAGTTCGAGGCTTTATGATTGAATCTTACCTAGCAGATGGTCGTCAAAACCAACCAGAGGTCTTTGGTTGCTCCATTACCGATCCTTGCCTAGGTTGGGAAAATACAGAGGCCTTGGTAGAAGAAATCTATGCTACCTTGACAAAATAAGTGAAAAGGATGGAGTTGGGGAATCTCAACTCCTTTTGATAAGAATGATAGTTGGACATGGAATTGACATCGAAGAATTGGCTTCGATAGAAAGCGCAGTTACACGACATGAAAGTTTTGCTAAGCGCGTGCTGACCGCTAAGGAAATGGAACGGTTTAACAGTCTTAGAGGGCGCAGGCAGATTGAATATTTGGCTGGTCGCTGGTCGGCTAAAGAAGCCTTTTCTAAGGCGATAGGAACGGGTATTGGCAAGCTCGGTTTTCAGGATTTGGAAGTCTTGAACAATGAACGCGGGGCGCCTTATTTTAGTCAGTCACCATTTTCAGGAAAGATTTGGCTGTCTATCAGCCACACCGATCAGTTTGTAACAGCCAGTGTCATTTTGGAGGAAAATCATGAAAACTAGTCCACATAGACCAACCAGGGCTCTGATTCATCTGGGAGCTATTCGACAAAATATTCAGCAAATGGGGACTCATATCCCTGAAGGAACGCTCAAATTTGCAGTAGTCAAGGCTAATGCCTATGGGCATGGGGCAGTAGCTGTTGCCAAGGCAATCCAAGAAGATGTATACGGCTTTTGCGTTTCAAATATCGATGAAGCCATTGAACTCAGACAGGCTGGACTCAGCAAACGAATCCTTATTTTAGGAGTTTCTGAAATCGAAGCTGTTTCTCTTGCTAAAGAATACGACATCACCTTGACTGTGGCCGGACTGGAGTGGATCCAATCACTCTTAGATAGGGAAGCAGACCTAACTGGATTGACAGTCCACCTTAAGATTGACTCAGGAATGGGACGGATTGGTTTTAGAGATGCCAGTGAGGCTGAGCAGGCTCAAGACTTGCTTAAACAACACGGTGCTCGTGTTGAAGGAATTTTTACCCACTTTGCTACTGCAGACGAGGAATCAGATGACTACTTTAATGCCCAGTTAGAACGGTTTAAAGATATTTTGGCCAGTATGAAAGGTCTTCCAGAGCTGGTTCATGCCAGTAATTCGGCAACGACCCTTTGGCATGCAGAGACTATTTTCAATGCGGTCCGTATGGGAGATGCCATGTATGGTCTCAATCCAAGTGGAGAGGTTTTGGATTTACCCTATGACTTGAAACCAGCCTTGACCTTGGAGTCTGCTTTAGTTCATGTCAAGACAGTTTCAGCTGGAGCTTGCATGGGCTATGGAGCAACTTATCAAGCGGATAGCGAGCAAGTCATAGCGACCGTGCCAATCGGCTATGCGGATGGTTGGACACGAGATATGCAAAATTTCGCTGTCTTGGTAGATGGGCAAACTTGCCCAATCGTTGGGCGAGTATCTATGGACCAAATCACCATTCGTCTGCCTAAATTTTACCCGCTGGGAACCAAAGTAACCTTGATTGGTTCTAACGGGGACAAGGAAATCACAGCAACTCAGGTAGCGACTTACCGTGGAACCATTAACTACGAGGTGGTTTGTCTTCTCAGCGACCGCATTCCGAGAGAATATTATTAGAAAAGAAAGGAGTGGAGCATGAATCTACATCAACCCTTGCATGTCTTACCTGGTGTGGGACCAAAGTCAGCAGAAAAATACGCCAAACTAGGAATTGAAAACTTGCAAGACCTTTTGCTCTACTTTCCTTTCCGATATGAAGACTTCAAGACCAAGCAAGTGCTGGAACTGGAAGACGGTGAAAAGGCGGTTCTTTCTGGTCAAGTCGTGACTCCTGCTAGTGTCCAGTACTATGGTTTCAAGCGTAATCGCCTCCGCTTTAGCCTCAAGCAGGGAGAAGTCGTTTTTGCGGTGAATTTCTTTAACCAGCCCTATCTAGCAGATAAGATAGAGTTGGGAGCAACTCTTGCCGTCTTTGGAAAATGGGACCGTACCAAGGCTAGTTTGACTGGGATGAAGGTCCTGGCTCAGGTGGAAGATGACCTCCAGCCTGTTTATCGCTTGGCTCAGGGAATCAGTCAGGCCAGTCTGGTCAAGGTCATCAAGACGGCTTTTGATCAGGGACTGGACCTCTTGATTGAGGAAAATCTTCCCCAGTCTTTGCTCGATAAATACAAACTCATGTCCCGTTGTCAGGCCGTTCGTGCCATGCATTTCCCCAAGGATTTGGCAGAATACAAGCAAGCCCTTCGACGTATCAAATTTGAGGAACTCTTTTATTTCCAAATGCAATTGCAGACGCTTAAGTCTGAAAATAGAGTTCAGGGAAGTGGTCTGGTCCTGGACTGGTCTAAGGAAAAAGTGACAGCAGTCAAAGAAAGCTTGCCTTTTGCCTTGACTCAAGCTCAGGAAAAGAGTTTGCAGGAAATTTTAACCGATATGAAGTCGGACCACCACATGAATCGTCTCCTACAAGGAGATGTGGGGAGCGGAAAAACGGTAGTCGCTGGCTTGGCCATGTTTGCGGCGGTGACAGCTGGCTATCAGGCTGCTCTCATGGTGCCAACAGAAATCCTTGCAGAGCAACACTTTGAGAGTTTACAGAACCTTTTTCCAGACTTGAAACTGGCTCTTTTGACAGGTTCCTTGAAAGCTGCAGAAAAGAGAGAAGTTTTGGAGACCATTGCCAAGGGTGAGGCTGATTTGATTATCGGAACCCACGCTCTGATTCAGGATGGGGTGGATTATGCTCGCCTGGGCTTGATTATCATAGATGAGCAGCACCGTTTTGGTGTGGGGCAAAGGCGTGTTCTGAGAGAAAAAGGCGACAACCCAGATGTCCTCATGATGACAGCGACTCCTATTCCACGGACGCTTGCCATCACAGCCTTTGGCGATATGGATGTTTCCATTATCGACCAGATGCCAGCAGGGCGGAAGCCTATTGTGACACGCTGGATCAAGCATGAGCAACTACCTCAGGTCTTGACTTGGTTAGAGGGGGAAATTCAAAAAGGTTCCCAAGCCTATGTCATCTCTCCCTTGATTGAAGAATCAGAAGCTCTGGATCTGAAAAATGCCATTGCCTTATCAGAAGAGTTGACGTCTCATTTTGCAGGTAAGGCAGAGGTGGCTCTTTTACATGGTAAGATGAAGAGTGATGAAAAAGACCAGATTATGCAGGAGTTCAAAGAGAGAAAAACGGATATTCTGGTTTCGACGACGGTTATCGAGGTCGGGGTCAATGTTCCCAATGCGACCGTCATGATTATCATGGATGCCGATCGCTTCGGGCTCAGCCAGCTTCACCAGCTCAGAGGTCGTGTTGGTCGGGGAGATAAGCAGTCCTATGCAGTTCTTGTTGCCAATCCCAAGACGGATTCTGGGAAAGACCGTATGCGCATCATGACAGAAACCACCAATGGTTTTGTTCTTGCTGAAGAAGATTTGAAAATGCGTGGTTCAGGTGAAATTTTTGGAACCAGACAGTCAGGTCTTCCAGAGTTCCAAGTAGCTGATATTATCGAAGATTTTCCGATTTTAGAAGAAGCTAGAAAAGTTGCTAGTTACATTAGTTCTATTGAAGGCTGGCAAGAGGATCCAGAGTGGCGCATGATTGCTCTTCATTTGGAAAAGAAAGAACATTTAGATTAAGCTTTCTCTAAGGAAAACTTAAGCTAGCTTTCAGGTTTGCCCCTTATACTAGAGTCATCAAAAAGAAACGAGGACTCTCATATGACAGTAACGATTAAAGTAAACTACCAAACCACTTTCCAAAAGAAAGAAGTAAAAAATTAAGATTGAAGAGAAGGAAGAAAGAGCGAAATGCTCTTTTTTGTTTCTAAAAGCACAATTTATTGAATCTAAAATAGCACACTGCGGATTCTAAAAAAATTCTAGAAATTATAGTAGATTGAATCTGGAATAGTACACCTAGTTTTCTAAAACATTTTTAGAAATTAGTTTGAATTCCGCGATCAATTTGTTCAGTTTTTATTTCATTTAACTATAATTTGACTTTCCTAATTTCTTTGTTCATATCTTATTTCAATACACTATATCTTAATATTTCAGAGCCAACATCTAGCATAACTAAAAAAACAGATTCTTACATCTATTACGGAAAAATCTGTCATTGATTTAATGATTTACAAAAACTCCAACCACGGCTTGCGAACCTCGTCTTTGCTGGTTCCTCTATATTTTTTTAATTCCAAAAATGCCATCTTGACTAGATGATGTTCTTGACAGTTAGTGCTGGTCTTACAACAATGCCTCAAACTCAGCGACAGTCATGCCCAATTGTTGACTGGCAACTTCAGAAGGCAAAAGACCTTGACGGACTAGATTTAGTAGCATAGACAAACTTCCTTCAACTTTTCCACGCTCCAGTCCCTGTTCAATACCACGTTCCAACCCCTGTTCAATCCCTTCTGCCCTAGCAGTTTCCAAGGCATAATCATGAGCCAATAATGCCTGTTCTTCACGCATACGTAGTTGACTAAACATTTTCCTGTCCTCCTCGGACCAGCTCTTGTAGTCTAGCAGTTGGTCTGCCTGGCTGATGGCTCGCTCGGGTTCCTGGGTAAAGGGTTTATTACCGAAAAACTCCAACCACGGCTTGCGAACCTCGTCTTTGCTGGTTTCTTTGTATTTTTTTAATTCCAAGAATGCCATCTTGACTAGATGATTTTCTTGTCCATTATTTGTGATTGTCAATACCTCACCTGTCGTATCCTCTCGCATGCTAAAGCTATGAAAAGCCAGGTCATCTGAGAAATAATTGCTGTCCACAATTGCGATAGCATATACCGGTGCGATGTGTTTATAACTCTGGTGTGTATCACCTTCTCGTTGGCGAATTTTTTCGAGGTTTTGATTGACCTGACTGCACAAGTAAGCCCACAGGCGATTGATGAAAAAATTCTGATGATGCACCTGAATTTCAATGATTACTTGCGTGCCATTGTCCAACTCTGCCAAGACGTCTATACTGGTATAGAAATCCTGCGCCGAGTAAGGCAGGGAAGGCAAGACGTGAATATTGCTTCCCTCCAAAATGGTCACATTTTTGGCTGGCAAGTCCAGCATATCGCGGATAAATTGACAAGTGATTTCTGGATTACTAAAGATTTTCTTAGCAACCAAGTCATTGGTTGGGCTGATGCCCGGATGGCGTAATGCCATATTCTCTCTCCTTTCATTATAACACATTTTCAAATCTAGGTTTACTGGATTCTTTGGCTCTATCTATTTATTCGGAAAAAAGAGGATAAATGAAATAGTAAATAAAAAATAAGAACAGCGGATAAGCAATAAATTTTAAGATTATCTGTCTTCTCCGCTTATCTGATAATAAATAAGGTTCGCAATATAGCCTTTTCTCTCTACCCCATTTGCAACAGTCTTTAGATAGGACATTCCAGTCTTATCCATAACATGATCTGAAGCTGGGTTGAGATTGGCATATCGTGCTTTGACTTTTTGAAAACCTGCTTGAGTAAAACAGAAGTCTAAGATAGCTTTTAAGGCCTCTGTCATAAGGCCACGAATCCAATAGTTTTTTCCTAAAACATAGCCAATTTCACAACTGGAATCATCCTCATTCATCTCAACGATGCTGATATCTCCTATCACTTGCTCTGGCTTTTCTTTGAGGTAAATGGCCCATTTGTAATAGTTGGGATTGGCATAGGAAGTAACCCAATTATGAATCGAGTTTCGAGTGATCTCAACATCAGGATGGGGATTCCAAGTAACAAACGTCAGATTCTCAGCAGACGAAGCCCAATTTTGAAACATGGCTTCCGCATCACTCTCCACAAATCTTCTCAAGATTAAACGGTTTGTCTGTAATATTTGCGTACCTATTGCTTTCATGATGTTACCTCTCTTTCTGGTGTGTGATTCTCTATTCAATCTCCATTGAAACTATAGTATATCGAGATAAGCTGTAGACAAATCAACTAGGGCATTCACATTAATTTCTAAAAATACTTTAGAAGTTAATTGGTACTATTCTAGATTCAATTTATTAGACTTTCAGTCAGTAGGTTTGAAGAAAAAAATCTAAATTCTTTTTCTATTTATCCTTCTTTCTTGCATTGATTACTTAGATATGCTACAGTTGTGGTAGCGATTACAAAAAAGAAGGAGCATATTATGAAAAATCCAGCTTTGTTAGAAGAAATCAAGACTTATAGAGGACGGGATGAGGTTCCAGAAGACTTGGATGCTTTCTGGGATGAGGAAGTGAAAAAAGTTTCAACTCTTCCAGCCTACCAGTTGGAGGAAAGAAATTTCCACATTCCTCAAGTTAAGTGCTATGAGTTAACGTTTGAAGGAACCAATGAAGGCAAGGTTTATGCACGCGTCGTTCTTCCAAAGAGTGAGGAGAAGGTTCCACTAATCTTCCATTTCCATGGTTATATGGGACGTGGTTGGGACTGGGCAGACATGCTAGCCTTCACCGTAGCTGGTTATGGTGTTGTTTCTATGGATGTGCGGGGGCAGTCGGGTTATTCGCAAGACGGTTTGCGTTCTCCTCTAGGAAATACGGTTAAGGGACATATTATCCGTGGGGCTGTGGAAGGTCGGGATCACCTCTTTTATAAGGATGTTTATCTGGATATTTACCAGTTGGTCGAAATTGTTGCTAGTCTGCCTCAGGTAGATGAGAAGCGCCTTTCTAGCTATGGTGCCTCACAAGGAGGGGCTCTAGCCTTGGTTGCGGCAGCGCTCAATCCTAGGATTGAGAAAACAGTTGCCATCTATCCTTTCTTGTCAGACTTCAGACGAGTGCTTGAGATTGGCAATACCAGTGAAGCTTACGACGAACTTTTCCGTTATTTCAAGTTTCACGACCCCTTCCATGAAACTGAGGAGGAAATCATGTCGACCCTGGACTATATAGATGTGAAAAATCTTGCCCATCGTATCAAGGGTGAGGTTAAGATGATTACGGGCTTGGACGACGATGTTTGCTATCCTATTACCCAATTTGCGATTTACAACCGTCTGACCTGCGATAAAGCCTATCGCATCATGCCTGAGTATGCCCACGAAGCCATGAATGTATTTGTTAATGATCAAGTCTACAACTGGCTGTGTGGTAGTGAGATTCCTTTTAAGTATGTAAAATGATAAATGAGAGAGCCCAGTAGCTCTCTTTTTTGTAGTTTAATAAAAATGATTTAAAATAGATGACTCTCTGAAACTACTTTCAGAAACAGCTGTTCTATAAAATACTTTTGAAACTGAAATCTATTCTATCACAAAATATTGAAAGCGCTTAACAAATGATATATAATGAACTCATAAGAACAAAGAGAAGGAGGAAAGAGGATGCCACAGATTACTAAAGAAGCCTTGATTGCACAAATCAAAGATGGAATCATCGTTTCTTGTCAGGCTCTTCCTCACGAACCGCTTTATACAGAAGCGGGAGGAGTCATTCCCTTGCTGGTCAAAGCGGCTGAGCAAGGTGGAGCAGTTGGTATCCGAGCAAACAGTGTTCGCGATATCAAGGAAATCAAGGAGGTTACCAACCTTCCAATCATTGGGATAATTAAACGAGATTATCCACCGCAAGAACCCTTCATCACTGCTACTATGAAAGAAGTTGATGAATTGGCAGAACTGGACATCGAGGTGATTGCTCTGGATTGTACCAAGCGTGAACGCTATGATGGTTTGGAGATCCAAGAGTTCATTCGTCAGGTTAAGGAGAAATATCCTAACCAGCTCTTGATGGCTGATACAAGTACTTTCGAGGAAGGATTGGCAGCTGTTGAAGCAGGAATTGACTTTGTCGGAACAACCTTATCAGGATACACGTCTTACAGTCCAAAAGTGGATGGTCCCGATTTTGAATTAATCAAAAAACTCTGTGATGCCGGTGTAGATGTCATTGCAGAAGGGAAAATTCATACACCAGAACAAGCCAAACAAATCCTGGGATACGGAGTGCGAGGCATCGTTGTTGGTGGCGCTATTACTAGACCAAAAGAGATTACAGAACGCTTCGTTGCTGGTCTTAAATAACAAATAAAGAAAGGGGGATTGAGTATGATTATCACTAAAATCAGTCGTTTAGGAACTTATGTGGGAGTCAATCCACATTTTGCAACATTAATAGATTTTCTAGAAAAAACAGGACTAGAAAATTTAACAGAAGGTCCGATTGATATCGATGGTGATCGATTGTTTGGAAATTGCTTTACTTATCTAGCAGACGGTCAAGCAGGAGCCTTCTTTGAAACTCACCAAAAATATTTGGATATTCATTTAGTTTTGGAAAACGAAGAAGCCATGGCTGTTACGTCGCCGGAAAATGTAAGCGTTACCCAAAAATATGATGATGAGAAAGATATTGAATTATACACAGGGGAAGTGGAACAGTTAGTTCATTTGAGAGCTGGCGAATGCCTCATCACTTTTCCAGAAGATTTACATCAACCGAAGGTTCGTATAAATGATGAACCTGTGAAAAAAGTTGTCTTTAAAGTTGCGATTTCTTAATGTAGAAAGGGAAGAACAATGAAAAAAATGAGAAAGTTTTTATGTCTAGCTGGAGTTGCGCTAGCAGCCGTTGCCTTGGTAGCTTGTTCAGGAAAGAAAGAAACTACAGCTGACACTGAACCGCCGACAGAATTATCTGGTGAGATTACAATGTGGCACTCCTTTACTCAAGGACCACGTTTAGAAAGTATTCAAAAATCAGCAGATGCTTTCATGCAAAAGCATCCAAAAACGAAAATCAAGATTGAAACATTCTCTTGGAATGACTTCTATACTAAATGGACTACAGGTTTAGCAAATGGAAATGTGCCAGATATCAGTACAGCCCTTCCTAATCAAGTAATGGAAATGGTAAACTCAGATGCTTTGGTTCCACTAAACGATTCTATCAAGCGTATTGGACAGGATAAATTTAACGAAACTGCCTTAAATGAAGCAAAAATCGGGAATGATTACTACTCTGTTCCTCTTTATTCACATGCACAAGTCATGTGGGTTAGAACAGATTTGTTAAAAGAACATAATATTGAGGTTCCTAAAACTTGGGATCAACTCTATGAAGCTTCTAAAAAATTGAAAGAAGCTGGAGTTTATGGCTTATCTGTTCCGCTTGGAACAAATGACTTAATGGCAACACGTTTCTTGAACTTCTACGTACGTAGTGGTGGTGGAAGTCTCTTAACAAAAGATCTTAAAGCAGATTTGACAAGTCAACTTGCTCAAGATGGTATTAAATACTGGGTTAAAATGTATAAAGAAATTTCACCTCAAGATTCTTTGAACTTTAATGTCCTTCAACAAGCTACCTTGTTCTATCAAGGAAAAACAGCATTTGACTTTAACTCTGGCTTCCATATTGGAGGAATTAATGCCAACAGTCCTCAATTGATTGATTCGATTGATGCTTATCCTATTCCAAAAATCAAAGAATCTGATAAGGACCAAGGAATTGAAACCTCAAACATTCCAATGGTTGTTTGGAAAAATTCAAAACACCCAGAAGTTGCTAAAGCATTCTTAGAATCACTTTATAACGAAGAAGACTACGTTAAATTCCTTGATTCAACTCCAGTAGGTATGTTGCCAACTATTAAGGGGATTAGTGATTCTGCAGCCTATAAAGAAAATGAAACTCGTAAGAAATTTAAACATGCTGAAGAAGTAATTACTGAAGCTGTTAAAAAAGGTACTGCTATTGGTTATGAAAATGGACCAAGTGTACAAGCTGGTATGTTGACTAACCAACACATTATTGAACAAATGTTCCAAGATATCATTTCAAATGGAACAGATCCTATGAAAGCAGCAAAAGAAGCAGAAAAGCAACTAAACGATTTATTTGAGGCTGCTCAGTAGATGTAAAAGATTAGAAAATAGGTGGGCTAGTGAGCTGAAAAGCCCTAGCCCAATCTTGTAAAAGAAGGGAGAAGGAGAATGGTTAAAGAACGTAATTTAACTCGCTGGATATTTGTTTTGCCAGCTATGATTATCGTAGGATTACTCTTTGTTTATCCGTTTTTCTCGAGTATTTTTTATAGCTTTACCAATAAGCATTTGATTATGCCTAATTATAAATTTGTTGGTTTAGCTAACTATAAAGCTGTGCTATCAGATCCCAACTTCTTTAATGCGTTCTTTAATTCAATTAAGTGGACCGTTTTCTCATTAGTTGGTCAAGTTTTAGTAGGGTTTGTATTGGCTTTAGCTCTTCACAGAGTACGCCACTTTAAGAAATTATATAGGACCTTATTGATTGTTCCTTGGGCATTTCCTACAATCGTTATTGCCTTTTCTTGGCAGTGGATTCTAAACGGGGTTTATGGCTACTTACCTAATCTAATCGTAAAATTAGGTTTAATGGATCATACACCTGCATTTTTGACAGATAGTACATGGGCATTCCTATGTTTGGTGTTTATCAACATTTGGTTTGGAGCGCCGATGATTATGGTTAATGTACTTTCAGCTTTGCAAACAGTACCAGAAGAACAATTTGAGGCTGCTAAGATAGATGGTGCTTCAAGTTGGCAGGTGTTCAAGTTTATCGTCTTTCCACATATTAAAGTGGTTGTAGGACTTCTAGTTGTTTTGAGAACTGTATGGATCTTTAATAACTTTGATATCATCTACCTTATTACTGGTGGTGGACCGGCTAATGCTACAACGACGCTTCCAATTTTTGCTTACAACCTAGGTTGGGGAACTAAATTGTTGGGTCGTGCTTCAGCAGTTACAGTGTTGCTCTTTATCTTCTTGATGGCGATTTGCTTTATCTACTTTGCTATCATCAGTAAGTGGGAAAAGGAGGGTAGAAAATAATGAAGAAGAAATCCAGTATTTATTTAGATATTCTCTCACATGTACTCTTGATTGGTGCGACCATTGTTGCAATTTTCCCATTGGTATGGATTATCATATCTTCTGTCAAGGGTAAAGGGGAATTAACTCAGTATCCAACACGATTTTGGCCTGAACAATTTACATTAGATTATTTCACTCATGTTATCAACGATTTGCACTTTATTGATAACATTCGAAACAGTTTAATCATTGCCTTAGCTACAACCGTTATTGCGATTATTATTTCTGCTATGGCAGCCTATGGTATTGTTCGATTCTTCCCTAAATTGGGAGCAATCATGTCAAGATTACTCGTCATTACCTACATTTTCCCACCAATTCTGTTAGCAATTCCCTATTCAATTGCCATTGCTAAAGTTGGATTAACAAATAGTTTATTTGGCTTGATGATGGTTTATCTATCTTTTAGTGTTCCATATGCGGTTTGGCTTTTAGTTGGATTTTTCCAAACAGTCCCAATTGGAATTGAAGAAGCAGCTCGAATTGATGGTGCAAATAAATTTGTTACTTTTTATAAAGTTGTACTACCGATTGTAGCACCAGGTATTGTAGCAACAGCTATTTATACATTTATCAATGCTTGGAATGAATTCCTGTATGCTTTGATTTTGATTAACAATACAGGAAAGATGACAGTAGCAGTAGCCCTTCGATCACTTAACGGTTCAGAAATTTTAGACTGGGGAGATATGATGGCTGCATCTGTTATTGTAGTTCTTCCATCAATCATTTTCTTCTCAATTATCCAAAATAAGATTGCAAGTGGATTGTCAGAAGGATCTGTGAAGTAGACGAAAGAAGGAAAAAAATGAATAAGAGAGGTCTTTATTCAAAACTAGGAATTTCTGTTGTAGGTATTAGTCTTTTAATGGGAGTTCCCACTTTGATTCATGCGAATGAATTAAACTATAGTCAACTGTCCATATCTCCTATTTTTCAAGGAAGTTCATATCAACTGAACAATAAGAGTATAGATATCAGCCCTTTGTTATTAGATAAATTATCTGGAGAGAGTCAGACAGTAGTAATGAAATTTAAAGCAGATAAACCAAACTCGCTTCAAGCTTTGTTTGGCCTATCTAATAGTAAAGCAGGCTTTAAAAATAATTACTTTTCAATTTTCATGAGAGATTCTGGTGAGATAGGTGTAGAAATAAGAGACGCCCAAAAGGGAATAAATTATTTATTTTCTAGACCAGCTTCATTATGGGGAAAGCATAAAGGACAGGCAGTTGAAAATACACTAGTATTTGTATCTGATTCTAAAGATAAAACATACACAATGTATGTTAATGGGATAGAAGTGTTCTCTGAAACAGTTGATACATTTTTGCCGATTTCAAATATAAATGGTATAGATAAGGCAACACTAGGAGCTGTTAATCGTGAAGGCAAGGATCATTATCTTGCAAGAGGAAGTATTGATGAAATCAGTCTATTTAATAAAGCAATTAGTGATCAGGAAGTTTCAACTATTCCCTTGTCAAATCCATTTCAGTTAATTTTCCAATCAGGAGATTCTACTCAAGCAAACTATTTTAGAATACCGACATTATATACATTAAGTAGTGGAAGAGTTCTATCAAGTATTGATGCACGTTATGGTGGGACTCATGATTCTAAAAGTAAGATTAATATCGCGACTTCTTATAGTGATGATAATGGGAAAACGTGGAGTGAGCCAACTTTTGCTATGAAGTTTAATGACTATGAGGAGCAGTTAGTTTACTGGCCACGAGATAATAAATTAAAGAATAGTCAAATTAGTGGAAGTGCTTCATTTATAGATTCATCCATTGTTGAAGATAAAAAATCTGGGAAAACGATATTATTAGCTGATGTTATGCCTGCTGGTATCGGAAATAATAATGCAAATAAAGCTGATTCAGGTTTTAAAGAAATAAACGGTCATTATTATTTAAAACTAAAGAAGGATGGAGATAATGATTTCCGTTATACAGTCAGAGAAAATGGTGTCGTTTATGATGAAACAACTAATAAACCTACAAATTATACTATAAATGATAAGTATGAAGTTTTAGAGGGAGGAAAGTCTTTAACAGTTGAACAATATTCGGTTGATTTTGATAGTGGCTCTTTAAGAGAAAGGCATAATGGAAAACAGGTTCCTATGAATGTTTTCTACAAAGATTCGTTATTTAAAGTGACTCCTACTAATTATATAGCAATGACAACTAGTCAGAATAGAGGAGAGAGTTGGGAACAATTTAAGTTATTGCCTCCGTTCTTAGGAGAAAAACATAATGGAACTTACTTATGTCCCGGACAAGGTTTAGCATTAAAATCAAGTAATAGATTAATTTTTGCAACATATACTAGTGGCGAACTAACTTATCTCATTTCTGATGATAGTGGTCAAACATGGAAGAAATCCTCAGCTTCAATTCCGTTCAAGAATGCGACAGCAGAAGCGCAAATGGTTGAAATGAGAGATGGTGTGATTAGAACATTCTTTAGAACTACTACAGGTAAGATTGCCTATATGACTAGTAGAGATTCTGGAGAAACATGGTCAGAAGTTTCGTATATCGATGGAATTCAACAAACTTCATATGGTACACAAGTATCTGCAATTAGATACTCTCAATTAGTTGATGGAAAAGAAGCAGTCATTTTGAGTACACCAAATTCTAGAAATGGCCGTAAGGGAGGTCAATTAGTTGTCGGTTTAGTCAATAAAGAAGATGATAGTATCGATTGGAAATACCACTATGACATTGATTTGCCTTCGTATGGTTATGCTTATTCTGCGATTACAGAATTGCCAAATCATCACATAGGTGTATTGTTTGAAAAATATGATTCATGGTCAAGAAATGAATTGCATTTAAGCAATGTAGTTCAGTATATAGATTTGGAAATTAATGATTTAACAAAATAAAGGAGAAAAAACATGGTTAAATACGGTGTTGTTGGAACAGGATATTTTGGAGCTGAGTTGGCTCGTTATATGCAAAAGAATGATGGAGCAGAGATTACTCTTCTCTATGATCCAGATAATGCAGAGGCTATTGCAGAAGAATTGGGAGCAAAAGTAGCAAGTTCCCTAGATGAGTTGGTTTCTAGCGATGAAGTAGATTGTGTTATCGTCGCAACTCCAAATAATCTTCATAAGGAACCGGTTATTAAGGCTGCACAACATGGCAAAAATGTTTTCTGTGAAAAACCAATTGCGCTTTCTTATCAAGATTGTCGCGAGATGGTAGATGCATGTAAAGAAAATAATGTAACCTTTATGGCAGGACATATTATGAACTTCTTTAATGGTGTCCATCATGCAAAAGAACTAATTAATCAAGGAGTCATCGGAGACGTTCTATATTGTCACACAGCTCGTAATGGTTGGGAAGAACAACAACCGTCAGTATCATGGAAAAAAATTCGTGAAAAATCAGGTGGTCACTTGTATCACCACATCCATGAGTTGGATTGTGTTCAATTCCTTATGGGTGGCATGCCTGAAACTGTAACCATGACAGGTGGAAATGTAGCCCATGAAGGTGAAAATTTCGGTGATGAAGATGATATGATTTTTGTCAATATGGAATTTTCTAATAAGCGTTTTGCCTTGTTAGAATGGGGTTCAGCTTATCGTTGGGGTGAACATTATGTTTTGATTCAAGGAACGAAAGGTGCTATCCGCTTAGACTTATTCAACTGTAAAGGAACTCTTAAGCTAGATGGACAAGAAAGCTATTTCTTGATTCACGAATCTCAAGAAGAAGATGATGATCGTACTCGTATCTATCATAGTACAGAGATGGACGGAGCAATTGCTTATGGTAAACCAGGTAAACGTACTCCATTATGGCTATCATCTGTCATTGATAAAGAAATGCGCTATCTGCATGAGATTATGCAAGGAGCTCCAGTATCAGAAGAATTTGCCAAACTATTGACAGGTGAAGCTGCTCTAGAAGCAATTGCTACTGCAGATGCTTGTACCCAGTCTATGTTTGAAGATCGCAAAGTAAAATTGTCAGAAATTGTAAAATAAACATAATGTAAAGGGGATGAAAAATTTATTTTCTCCCCTCGTTTCGGAAATAAGTTAGGAGAAAATCTATGTCAGATTTAAAAAAATACGAAGGTGTCATTCCAGCCTTCTACGCATGTTATGATGATCAAGGAGAAGTAAGTCCAGAGCGTACACGTGCCTTGGTTCAATACTTCATTGATAAAGGTGTTCAAGGTCTTTATGTCAATGGTTCTTCTGGTGAATGTATCTACCAAAGCGTTGAAGATCGCAAGTTAATCTTGGAAGAAGTCATGGCAGTTGCCAAAGGTAAATTGACCATTATTGCTCACGTAGCTTGCAATAATACTAAAGATAGTATGGAACTTGCTCGTCATGCTGAAAGCTTTGGTGTAGATGCCATTGCAACGATTCCACCAATTTACTTCCGCTTGCCAGAATACTCAGTTGCTAAATATTGGAACGATATCAGTTCTGCAGCTCCAAATACAGACTACGTAATTTATAACATTCCTCAATTGGCAGGGATTGCTTTGACTCCAAGCCTTTACACAGAAATGTTGAAAAATCCTCGTGTTATCGGTGTCAAGAACTCTTCTATGCCAGTCCAAGATATCCAAACCTTTGTGAGCCTTGGTGGGGAAGACCATATCGTCTTCAACGGTCCAGATGAGCAGTTCTTAGGTGGTCGTCTCATGGGAGCTAAAGCTGGTATCGGTGGTACTTATGGTGCTATGCCAGAACTCTTCTTGAAACTCAATCAATTGATTGCGGATAAAGATTTAGAAACAGCGCGTGAATTACAGTATGCTATTAACGCTATCATTGGTAAACTCACTTCTGCACATGGAAATATGTATGGTGTCATTAAAGAAGTCTTGAAGATCAATGAAGGTTTGAACATTGGTTCTGTTCGTTCACCATTGACACCAGTGACTGAAGAAGATCGCCCAGTTGTAGAAGCAGCTGCAGCCTTGATTCGTGAAACCAAGGAGCGCTTCCTCTAATCCATAAGGAGGTATTTATGACACACTACGTTGCAATTGATATCGGTGGAACCAACATCAAATATGGTTTGATCGACCAAGAAGGCCAACTTGTTGAATCGCATGAAATGCCAACAGAGGCGCATAAAGGTGGACCTCATATCTTACAAAAGACCAAAGATATCGTAGCCAGCTATTTAGAACAAGGTCCAGTAGCGGGTGTTGCTATTTCTTCTGCAGGAATGGTGGATCCAGATAAGGGTGAGATTTTCTATGCTGGACCTCAGATTCCAAATTATGCAGGCACCCAGTTCAAAAAGGAAATCGAGACTAGCTTTAACGTTCCTTGTGAGATTGAAAATGACGTCAACTGTGCAGGTCTGGCTGAAGCGGTATCTGGTTCAGGCAAGGGAGCGAGTGTGACCCTTTGCTTGACTATTGGAACAGGTATCGGTGGTTGTTTGATTATGGATGGGAAAGTCTTCCATGGATTTAGCAATTCAGCCTGTGAAGTTGGGTATATGCATATGCAGGATGGAGCGTTTCAAGATTTGGCTTCTACAACAGCTTTAGTGAAATATGTAGCTGAAGCACATGGAGAAGATGTTGATCAGTGGAATGGTCGACGCATCTTTAAGGAAGCCACTGAAGGCAACAAGATTTGTATGGCTGGTATTGATCGGATGGTAGATTACCTTGGGAAAGGTCTGGCTAATATTTGCTATGTGGCCAATCCAGAGGTAGTCATTCTCGGTGGCGGTATCATGGGACAAGAGGCTATCCTCAAACCCAAGATCCGCACAGCCTTGAAAGAAGCCTTGGTGCCAAGCCTAGCTGATAAGACGAGATTAGAATTTGCTCATCACCAAAATACAGCAGGGATGTTGGGTGCCTACTATCATTTCAAGACAAAACAATCCTAGTTTGGAGCTATAGAATTAAGCAGAATACTTAATCACTACCTGAGTGAAAAATGTTTTGCTTAATTCTTTTTTATTGAAGAATTTTAGCGAAAGGAGGTAATCGTGAGAAATTAGGAGAAAATCACTGTCTTGTATGAAAGGTTAAAGCGAGAGCAATTCTATCATCAATTTAGTTGAGATTTAGCTTGAGTAAAAAAGAAAATGTGGAAAAATGATATAATGAGATGGACGAAAATTTTACAAATTAGAATTTCTAGAGGTGAGAGAAATGTGGCAACCTATTCACCTTAAATCGAAATAATATAAAATTACGAGAAGATTATAAGATGAACAATTATATAAAATTAAATGAAGATAGATGGAATAATGTAAAAAATGACTACACTGAGCCATTGACACATGAAGAATTAGAAGAAGTTAGAAAACATCCAATTTCTGTTGCATTAACTGTTGGGAAAAAAGTTCCAAAAGAGTGGTTTGAAAAAGCAAATGGAAAAAAGATATTAGGTTTAGCTTGTGGTGGTGGACAGCAGGGACCAGTCTTTGCTATAAAAGGTTATGATGTAACCATAATGGATTTTTCGAAATCACAATTACAAAGAGATGAGATGGTTGCTAAAAGCGAAGGCTTAAAAATCAACACAGTTCAAGGAGATATGACAAGACCATTTCCATTTGAAAATGAAACTTTTGATATTATTTTTAATCCAGTTTCAAATGTATATATAGAAGACTTAGAAAACATGTATAAAGAAGCTTCTCGAGTATTGAAAAAGGGTGGATTGTTAATGGTCGGATTTATGAACCCTTGGATATACATGTATGATGCTGACACTGTATGGGATAAACCCGATGAGGAACTACTCTTGAAGTTTTCATTGCCTTTTAATTCAAGAGAGCTTGAAGAGAAAGGAAAGATAACCATCAATCCAGAATATGGATATGAATTTAGCCATACCTTGGAGACTCAGATTAGAGGACAACTTAAAAATGGTCTTGCTATGATTGATTTTTATGAATCGTGTGACAAAAGACATCGATTATCGAGTTATGGAACTGACTATATAGCTACACTTAGCATTAAACTATGAACTCATGAAACATACTTCAAGAGAATAGCCCGTTTTATGTTCTGTGAGGTGAGGGTTAAAATCTAAATCTCAGTTTGTCGAAGTACAATAATCAAATAAATTTATAGAGAGAAAGTAAAAGTAGCAAATAGCGATATTTCCTTTTTGTTGTCAAACATTCAAAAACGAAAAGGAAGATTTATGGAAGAACTGAAAAACACGATTAGAATTTGCTCATCACCAAAATACAGCAGGTATGTTGGGAGCTTATTATCACTTTAAAACAAAACAATCCTAGTTTGGTTAAACCAAACTAGGATTTTCTTACACGTTTTTGTCTACGATAGCCGTTGAGTTTTTTATTTTCCCAATAGCTATTAAAGATTTTCTCCTTGCTTTCACGATTGATTTCCAAAAAGTAGGCATAAATCAAATCGATAAAGAAGAGCATAGGAAGTTGAGCGGATATACGTTGGATGTAAGAAGGCTGACTGTGGCTAGCAACAAGAACGTTTTCTGTATAGGTCTGACTATCTTTATTGGGAACACTTGTAAAGAGTACAGTCTTTGCCCCCATCTCCTTAGCGTCTAATAGACTATCTAAAATAGAAGGTGTTGTGCCAGAAAGTGAGAAACCGAGTACGAGACAATTTTCATCCATAATGCTGGTTGTCCAAGCAAAGCCGTCTTGATCAGTCAAGGCCTCGCAGACCACACCTAGACGCATAAAGCGCAATTTCATTTCACGAGCGACAAGTCCAGAACTACCTGTTCCAAAGAAGTAGACACGATCAGCACCTTCGATTAACTGGGCAATTCGTTCTAGTTGAACTTCGTCAATCAAGTCTTGTGTTTGTTCCCTCATATTGCTATAGCTTCTGAGGACTCGTTTTGTCAGTGGACTGTGTTTGTGAGAATGGGTGTCTTGTTTCTCTGCTTGGTGTTGGTATTGGAAAATAAATTCTCTATAGCCTGTAAAACCACACTTTTTAGCAAAGCGGGTCAAAGCAGCTTGGGAGATATGTAATTTTTGAGTGACTTGCTGGGATGATAAATCATCTGCAATGGTTTCAGATTGTAAAAAATAGCGAGCGATTTCTTGCTCTAAATCTGTCATTTCTTCGAAGTGGGAATCAATGATGGTTGCTATATCTGGTTTGTCCATAGGGAAGGCTCCTTTAAATGAGTCGTATTGGAAAAAGACTGGGTCATCGAACTTTTACATTTATTATATCATATAATAGGGCACCTCTAAAAACCTATCCAATGGACACCAAAATATGAGATAATAGCCTTATCATAAGATGAGGTTATTATT